>NZ_JBVVQJ010000004.1:43111-160569 GCF_055811475.1 Mesorhizobium sp. WSM4829
CCCCCCCAAACCGCGGGCGCGCTCCTGGGGGGGGGCCCCCCCCCCGCCCCGGCCCCCCCACTCCCCCCCCCCCCCCCCCCCCGGGGGGGGGGGGCGGGGGGGCGGCCCGCCCCCCGCCTGATGCCTCGTCGGGGCCGTGACCGGCCACCGTTGTTTAGCCCCCTGGCATATGCGACGGGACCGTCTGGCTCATAGGCTGTGCCAATGCCGGCGGCATAGTTCGAGGCATAGCGCATAACCCCGGAAACCAATCTTCGGTTTCCGGAAAGGATCATGCGCAAGCAAGAAAGTGTTAGAGCGTCCTTTGCGCGTCCAAGTGGACGCGCGGCGCTCTAAGGGGGACGAAGCGGACGATGGTGGACCAACCACCTGGTGGACCAACCACCGCCGCCCGCTTCGCAGTTAAAGGTGGAGTGCCTCCCATGTCAGTGGCTGTTGAGAAGCCGGATACGCCCTCGGACCAGCGTTCGCGGCGTTCCGGCGGGCGCGAAGCGCGTCGCGCCATGCGGGCAGCACCCCTTGCCGACGATATCAAGCCGGTGCGCGCCGGCCTCGAAGGCGGAAGCTACGGGCCGCTCAGCGAAAACGACCGCGAGCGCATTCACGAAGCGGTGCTGACGCTGCTTGAGACGGTCGGCTTCGCCAATGCCATCCCATCCTGCATCGAGGCGCTGACCGAGGCCGGCGCCACGCTCGGCGAGGACGGCCGCATCCGTTTTCCGCGCGCGCTCGTCCTCGACACCATCAGACGAGCGGCACGCCATTTCACCCTGCATGGCCAGGATCCCAAGCACGACATGCTGATCCAAGGCAAGCGCGTGCATTACGGCACGGCGGGCGCCGCGGTGCATCTGGTCGACGTCGAGAAGCGCTGTTATCGCGAATCGCTGCTGCAGGACATCTATGACGCCGCCCGCATCGTCGAAGGGCTCGACAACATCCATTTCTTCCAGCGGCCGATGGTGCCGCGCGACATCCCCGATCCGCTCGACATGGATTTCAACACGCTTTACGCCTGCGTGATGGGCACGTCGAAGCATGTCGGCACATCCTTCACGGTGCGCGAGAACGTCAAGCCGGCGCTCGACATGCTTTATGCGATTGCCGGCGGCGAAGAGAATTTTCGCGCTCGGCCTTTCGTCTCCAATTCAAACTGTTTTGTCGTGCCGCCGATGAAGTTTGCCGAGGATGCCTGCGGCGTGCTCGAGGCCTGCGTCGAAGGCGGCATTCCGATCCTGCTGCTGTCGGCCGGCCAGGCGGGCGCCACGGCGCCGGCGGCGATCGCCGGTGCGGTGGTGCAAGCGGTGGCCGAAGTGCTCGCCGGCCTCGTCTATGTCAACGCCATCAAACCTGGCCATCCGGCGATCTTCGGCACCTGGCCGTTCGTCTCCGACCTCAGGACCGGCGCGATGTCCGGCGGCTCGGCCGAGCAAGCGGTGCTGACCGCTGCCTGCGCGCAGATGGCGCAATTCTACGACCTGCCCGGCGGTTCGGCCGCCGGCATGACGGATTCGAAACTGCCCGACATTCAGTCCGGTTACGAAAAGGGCATCACCGATGTGATGGCCGGCCTTGCCGGCCTCAACCTTGTCTATGAATCGGCCGGCATGCACGCCTCGCTGCTCGGCTTTTGCCTGGAAAGCCTGATCATCGACAACGACATGCTCGGCCATTGCCTGCGCTGCGTGCGCGGCATCGAGGTGACCGAGGAGTCGCTGTCGATAGACACCATCGCCGACGTCTGCCTGAAGGGGCCGGGTCATTACCTCGGCAACGAGCAGACACTGCGGCTGATGCAGACGGAATATTTCTATCCGGCGGTCGGCGACCGCTTTTCGCCGAAGGAATGGAACGAGAAAGGCAGGCCTGACATCCTGCAGCGGGCGATCATCGAGAAGAAACGCATCCTCGCCGAGCGCTTCCCGCGCCACGTGCCCAGGCCGGTCGACGACAAGTTGCGGGCCCGCTTCGGCAATCTGATCCAACTGCCGCGCAGCGGCATGGGCGGCTGACGGTTCCCGTCAAAACGGTCAGAGCCTAGTCCATCCCGACAAAATCGGGATGGGGCTCTACCTTTCTGTTTGACCATGATCTTTTCCGAAAATCAGGTCCCACTTTTCGGGATCATGGTCAGTCGGCGCTCAACCCGTAGCGGTCGACGACCTCGCCACTGATCAGCCTGGCATGCAGCGTCATCAATATGATTTGCGCATCGAAGCTGTCGCCGGCCTCAAGTGCCGCCTCGAGCCGGCGCTCCGCATCCAGCCTATGTCGAACACCGTTGGATTGCTCGAAAGCTTCCGGCCCGGCAATACAATAGCCAAGCAGCTGCGCCACCGGCGGATAGGCCTGTGGCGGCGGCTCGTCGGGCCAGTGGTCCTTCATCAGATTGACGATGGTGAGCTTTGCTCCCTCCGGCACAAGGGCGGGATGAAGGTCGACGTCGCGCAACGCGGCGTCGAGTTGCCGGAGGTCGCCTGAACGGCCGAACATTCCAAGGAAGCCAAGGGAAGAGCGCCGTCTCGCCATGATGTTCCTATCCGAATGCCCGAAACCGCAGCGAAGCCCGCCGCAGGCAGCCGCTAACCGCTCGCTGCCAGCAACAGAACACCGGCGAGGGCCGATCCCGCCAGCGTCGGCAGCATGCCGATCTTCAGCTTCAGGATGGCGATCATTGCAGCACACGACAGCAGCGCCGCACCCCAGTCGATGGACGAGAACACCGGCACGTCCATGCCAAGCCCGACGTTGCGCACCTCGCCGAAAATGACGTGCAAGCCGAACCACAAAGCGAGGTTCATGATGACGCCGACGACGGCAGCGGTGATCGCGCCCAGCGCCGCCGACAGCGCCTTGTTGCCGCGCAGGGATTCGATATAGGGGGCGCCGAGGAATATCCAGAAGAAGCAAGGCGTGAACGTCGCCCACAAGGTGAGCATCGCCCCAAGCGATCCGGCAAGCAACGGGCTCAACGATCCGGATTGGCGGAACGCGGCCAGAAAGCCGACGAACTGCAGGACCAGAATGAGCGGGCCGGGCGTGGTTTCGGCAAGCCCGAGGCCATCGACCATCTCACCGGGGGCGAGCCAGCCGAACGACTCGACCGCTGCCTGCGCGACATAGGCAAGGACTGCGTAGGCGCCGCCGAAGGTGACGACCGCCATGACGCTGAAGAAGCCGCCGATCTGCGTCCACACACTGGCGGACCCGGTGAACGCCCAGATCAGCAGCATCGGCCCGAGCCAGATCGGCAGCCAGATCGCGACGGTGCGCGGCGCATGCCATCGCGTCGGCCTGACGTGGGCCAGCTCGCCGCGCTCGAACATCAGGTCGACCGCGCCCTTGATGTCGGGAACCGCGTCCTTGCCGTGCGCCGCGCCGGAAAAAAGCGCCGGCGCAACACGATTGCCAATCCAGCCCGCCAGGCCGGCAAGCAGGATGATGAGCGGAAACGGCATGTTCAATGCATAGATGGCGATGAAGGCGGCGAGCGCGATCGAAACCATGACCCGGTTCTTCAGGGCACGACGTCCGATCCGGATCATCGCCTCGATCACGATGGCGAGCACGGCCGCCTTTACCCCGAAAAACAGTGCCTCGACGAGCGGAGCGTCGCCATACAGCGCATAGAGGATGCTCAAGGTGAGCATCACAAGCGCGCCCGGCGCGACGAACAGGATGCCGGCGACCAGGCCGCCGATCGTCCGGTGCAGCAGCCAGCCGATATAGATGGCGAGTTGCTGGGCTTCAGGGCCGGGCAGCAGCATGCAGTAGTTCAACGCATGCAGGAAACGTTGCTCGCCGATCCAACGCCGTTCCTCGACCAATTCCCTGTGCATGAGCGCGATCTGGCCGGCCGGCCCGCCGAAGCTGAGCAGGCCGATTTTCGCCCAGAGTTTTACGCCTTCACGGAAGCTTGGCGCAGCCGGCGCTTCGACGATCTCGGCCGTTTTTCCCAAAGCCCCCGTTTTGTCAGAAGCCCCCGTTTTGTCAGAAGGCAGGGCGCTCATGATGGCTTGCTCGCGCTTGGCCAATTGTGCGTCTCCTCGGTGGCATCGCGGCACCATCGGAAAAACGCGTCGTAGAGCGGCATGCCTGCCTCCAGCTGTTCCAGATCGTCGCGAAACATCCGCGACAGGCCAAGCGAGGCGGCCAGGAATCCGGCTGCCTGGGGAACCAAATCGAGGCGTGCGGTATCGGCTGCGCGCACGATCATGGCCAGGCGGTCGAGCGCCTCGGATTGGAGCCCGAACTCTTCGATCATCGTATCGAAGGTGCAGCGTTCGCCCCGGTGAGTCCAGAACACATTGTCGATGTCGAAAGGCACGGCCTGAAAGCGGTCCGCAACGGCCGACACTTCGGCCGCCTCGACAAAGAGGAAGACCGCGCTCGGATCGACAAAACGCCGGATCAGCCAGGGGCAGGCGATGCGATCGACCTTCGGGCGGCTCCGCGTCACCCACACGGTGCGGCCCCTTTCATCGCGGGGCGGTATCTTGCCGGCATCGATCAAAGGCCCCTTGGCATCGCGCCAGGCCTCGAACCCGCCTTCGAGGGATTCGGCGGCAATGCCTTCATGCCGCAGCCATGCGGCCACGCCTTGCGAGAGCTTTTGCCCTTTTTGGCAGACGACCGTCACTCGGCTGCCGGCGAATTCGGATGCCCAGGTCGAGACGGTTTTGAAATCACGCCGGTTTGAGGCCGGCAGCAGGCGCGGATCGGCGCTGTAATCCTCTTCGATGCGAACATCGATGATCGCGGGCGCGCCCGGCAGACCAATCAGACGGGACAGTTGCGATACGGTGATAGCGGTTGTCGACGGCATGGCGTCCACCTCCTTGAGAGAGAAGCTTGGACGCGAACGTTGGGCTGACGCCTCACGGGGTCGTCGCGATGCACCCCTTGCCATGATCGTGGATTTGTCGCGCCCGCTTGTCAAGCGCCATGCCTGGAGCAAAGGATGCCCTGGCTCCGGCGGGCGGCGGAGCCAGGACATGTTTGGGAGGAAACCCATGAAAAAGACCTATCACGGCAGTTGCCATTGCGGTGCGGTGCATTTCGAAGCCGAAATCGACCTCACTGAGGGCATCCGCAAATGCAATTGCAGCTTCTGCTGGAAACTCGGCTACCGGAAATCCTTCGCCGCCTATGAGGCCGTGCGGGTGACGGATGGCCGCGACCGGATGCGGGAGTACAAGGCGACGCCGTCGAACTGGCCGGAAGGCGACATCAACCACTATATGTGCCCGAACTGCGGCGCGAATTTTCTCTCGCGCGGCTATCTCGATTTCATGGGCGGGAATTTCTGGGCGGTGAACGTCGCCTGCCTCGACGACGTCACCGAAGAGGAACTCGCCGCAGCACCAATCGTCTACGAGGACGGCAAGCGCGACAGGCAGGACCAAGCGCCGGAGATTGTTGGTTATCTATAGGCGCTGCTTGGCGCTGTCCCTTCTCCCCTTGTGGGAGAAGGTGGCCTCGCGAAGCGAGGTCGGATGAGGGGTGCTCCAGCTTGGCAAAGCCGCACTCCGTCCAACATCCCTCTTCCGTCTCGGCGCTGCGCGCCGATCCACCTTCTCCCACAAGGGGAGAAGGAAAGAAGAGGCGTTCAGTGATTGTCCCGCGGCACGCCGCTGGTGTGCGCCACGTCCTGGTATTTCACCGCCGGCTTCAGCACCATGCCTTCGGAGAACTGATCGACCATGCCGCGCTGGATCTCCTGCCATGGCGTCTGGTGCTCGGGGTAGCGATAGCCGCCATCGTTCTGCAGCTCGGCGCGCCGGCGCGTGATCTCGTCATCGGTGACGAGAATGTCGGCGGTGCCCTTGCGCAGGTCGATGCGGACGCGGTCGCCGGTCTTCAACAGCGCCAGCCCGCCGCCGATGGCGGCTTCGGGCGAGGCGTTGAGGATCGACGGCGAGCCCGAGGTGCCCGACTGGCGGCCGTCGCCGATGCAGGCCAGCGCATGGATGCCCTTCTTGATGAGATGGGCCGGCGGCTGCATGTTGACGACTTCGGCGCCGCCGGGATAACCGATCGGGCCGGCGCCGCGCATGAACAGGATGGTGTGCTCGTCGATGCCTTGCGCCGGATCGTCGATGCGGGCGTGGTAGTCCTCTGGCCCGTCGAAGACCATGGCGTTGCCCTCGAAGGCCTCGGGGTCGTTCGGGTTCGACAGATAGCGCTCGCGGAATTCGGGCGAGATGCCGCTGGTCTTCATGATCGCCGAATCGAACAGATTACCCCTAAGATTGATGAATCCGGCATTGGCCTTGAGCGGCTCGGCGACGGTCCGGATAACATCGAGATTCTCGTTGACGGCCGCGCTGCAATTGGCGCCGATCGTCTTGCCGTTGACCGTCATGGCGTCGGGATGAGGCAACAGCCCGGCCTTCATCAGTTCGGCCACCACCGCCGGCACGCCACCGGCATGGTGATAATCCTCGCCGAGATATTCGCCCGACGGCTGCAGGTTGACGATGAGCGGCACTTTCAGGCCGACCGTCTGCCAATCGTCATTGTCGAGCGGCACGCCGAGATGGCGGGCGATGGCGTTGAGGTGGATCGGCGCGTTGGTCGAGCCGCCGATGGCCGAGTTGACAACGATGGCGTTCTCGAAGGCCTGGCGGGTCATGACGTCGGAGGGTTTTAGATCCTCATGCACCATGTCGACGATGCGTTTTCCCGTCTCATAGGCGATCTGGCCGCGCTCGCGGTAGGGCGCCGGAATGGCGGCCGAGCCCGGCAGCTGCATGCCGAGGGCCTCGGCCAGCGAGTTCATGGTGGTTGCGGTGCCCATTGTGTTGCAATAGCCGGTGGACGGCGCCGAGGAGGCGACGATGTCCATGAACTCGTCATAGCCGATCTCGCCGGCCGACAGACGCTGGCGCGATTCCCAGACGATCGTGCCGGAGCCGGTGCGCTTGCCCTTGTGCCAGCCGTTGAGCATCGGGCCGACCGACAGCGCGATTGCCGGAATGTTGACGGTGGCGGCGGCCATCAGCAGGGCCGGCGTCGTCTTGTCGCAGCCGATGGTGAGCACGACGCCGTCGAGCGGATAGCCGTAGAGCACCTCGACCAGGCCGAGATAGGCAAGGTTGCGGTCGAGTGCGGCGGTCGGGCGCTTGCCCGTCTCCTGGATCGGGTGGCACGGGAACTCGAAAGGGATGCCGCCCATCGAGACGATGCCCTCGCGCACGCGCTTGGCCAGCTCGAGATGATGGCGGTTGCAGGGCGACAGATCCGAGCCGGTCTGGGCGATGCCGATCAGCGGCTTGCCCGACATCAGTTCGGCACGCGTCAGCCCGTAATTAAGGTAGCGCTCGAGGTAAAGCGCCGTCATCCCCGGATTGTCGGGATTGTCGAACCACTCCTGCGAGCGAAATTTCTTTTTCTGCGTGGGGGCGCCGGCCATCATGGTCTCCGTATTTGTATGACAAATCGATATGACAACGCGCGAGAGCAGGCAAGAGGCACGCGCCATCCGATTCCGGACTTTGGTGCGATAGACATGCGTTTACCCCCACGCTAGACCGGATCGGGGCTTGTCAATTCGTATCCGGGAGATTTTGATGGCTTTGGTTATCGAAGGCGAGGAACGCATCGCCGCACCCTTGCAAAAGGTGTGGGAGGCGCTGAACGACCCGGACGTTCTGAGGCAGACCATTCCGGGCTGCCAGAGCCTCGAAAAGAAGTCGGACACCGAGATGGCGGCGACCGTGGTGGTCAAGATCGGCCCGATCAAGGCGACCTTCAATGGCGAGGTGGCGCTCAGGAATCTCAACCCGCCGCATTCCTACACCATCCAGGGCGAGGGCAAGGGCGGCATCGCCGGCTTCGCCAAAGGCGGCGCCGATGTGACGCTGACCGCCGATGGCCCGGAGGCGACGATCCTCAGATATGCGGCCAAGGCCGATGTCGGCGGCAAGATCGCCCAGCTCGGCAGCCGGCTGATCGAATCGACATCGAAGAAACTGGCCGGACAGTTTTTTTCGAGTTTTGGCGAGAAGGTAGGCGGCTCCCCTCCCCCTTGAGGGCCCTTGAGGGGTCTTGGGGGGTGGTTCGCATTTGGATTCTTGCGAAGAGGACCCCCACCCTAACCCTCCCCACAAGGGGGAGGGAACGCTGCCGCACGCCTTTAACTTCCCCTTTGGCGCCGAACGGCAGGCAATTTGTCGAGGTCAGCGCCAGCGGAAAGTCTCCCTCCCCCTTGTGGGGAGGGGTTAGGGGTGGGGGTACATCGTAGAGCGAAAGCTTCCACCTGCGATAGTCACTCAAACACGATGTTCGGCACGGCGGCTTCGGCTGCGCCGCGTTCTTCTTTGACCCTGCCCCAGACGTTCGCGGCGATGTCGCGGTAGATCTTGGCCTCGGCGCTGTCGGGCTTCGAGACCACCACCGGCGTGCCGGCGTCCGAGCTTTCGCGGATGCCCATTTCGAGCGGCACTTCGCCGAGGAAGGAGACGCCGAGACGCTCGGCCTCGCGGCGCGCGCCGCCATGGCCGAAGATGTCGTAGCGCTTGCCGGTGTCGGGGGCGAGGAAATAGCTCATATTCTCGACGATGCCCAACACCGGCACGTCGACCTTCCTGAACATATTGAGGCCTTTTCGCGCATCGATCAGGGCCAGATCCTGCGGCGTCGAGACGATAACGGCGCCAGCCAGCGGCACCTGCTGGGCCATGGTCAGCTGCGCGTCGCCGGTGCCGGGCGGCATGTCGACGACGAGCACGTCGAGCGGACCCCACTCGACCTCGCGCAGCATTTGCGTCAATGCCGACATCACCATCGGCCCGCGCCAGATCATTGGCGTCTCCTCGTCGACGAGGAAGCCCATCGACATGACCTTCAGGCCGTAATTCTCCATCGGCTTCAGCACCTTGCCGTCGACGGTCTGCGGCCGGCCATGGATGTTGAGCAGCCGCGGCATCGACGGGCCGTAGATGTCGGCATCGAGCACGCCGACCCTCAGGCCGTTGGCGGCGAGGCCAAGCGCGATGTTGACGGCAGTGGTCGACTTGCCGACGCCGCCCTTGCCGGAAGCGACAGCGATGATCGCCTCGATGCCGGGCACGCCGCGCTTGCCCTGACTGTGCGAGGCCGGAGCGTGCGGAGCCGGACGCGGCGCGGCAGCGGGCGCGGCCGGCGGTACGGGCCTGGTGGCAGGCCTTTGCGGCACCGGAGCCTCCATGCCGCCACCCTTCTTTTCCGCCGTCAGGGCGACCACGGCGCCGGCGACACCCGGGATCGCCTTGACGACACGCTCGGCGGCGGCACGCAGCGGCTCCATCTCCTGGGCCCGGGCAGCCGGCACCGTGATCGAAAAGAATACCTTGGCATCGGCAATGAAAATCTCGGAGACCATGCCGAGGTCGACGATGTTGCCGGTGAAGTCCGGTCCGTTGACCGTCTTCAGGCGCTCGATGACGATTTCCTTGGTGATTTTTTCCTGGACGGCGGGCATCAGCTTTTCCTCTGCTTTTGCGACTGAGATAGTGCAGTTCCCGAACAGAACCAAGCGGCGGAACGACACGCACGGGCGTGGCTGCAAAGACTTGCGTCCGTTTGTCGGTCTTGCAGAGGACGAAACGTCTTTAGGGAAGAAGCACGCCGATCGCACAGGCTGCGGTCGCCAGAAAACGAAGCAGCCCTATCTTTGCAGGCTTCGGACGTGCTCGCCCGCAAGCAAAGGAGACCAATCATGCTCGCAAACAGCAACGCAACGGCCAATCTCGCGGTGAAGGACCTGGCCAAGGCCAAGGCCTTCTATGAAGACGTTCTGGGGCTGACGGAGGTTCACAACGAGGGGGACGAACTGATCGTCTACAAATGCGGCGACACCAGCATCAATGTCTATCGCTCGCAGTTCGCCGGAACCAACAAGGCGACAGCGGTGACCTGGATGGTCGGCGACGAGATCGACACCATCGTCAAGGCGCTGAAATCGAAAGGCGTTGTCTTCGAGCACTACGAGATGCCGGGCCTGAAGCTGGAAGGCGACATCCATGTCGGCTACGGCATGAAGGTCGCATGGTTCAAGGATCCTGACGGCAACATTCTGAACCTGGTCGACAGGTAGAACCTTGTAGACAGCTAAACTGGGACGGCGGCGAAGCTTCGGCCGCGATGAGGATTCGCCAGGCAAAAACAGCATGCATCTGGCGCAGCCTCACTCGGCCGGGTAGCGTCCGCTCATGATCGACAAGCTGGAATTCTTCATCGCGCTGGCCAGGGAGGAGCATTTCGGCCGGGCGGCGGAGGTGTGCGGCGTCACCCAGCCGACGCTTTCGGCCGGCATCAAGCAGCTGGAGGGCCAGCTCGGCGTGATGCTGGTTCTGCGCGGCTCGCGCTTCCAGGGGCTGACGCCGGAGGGAGAACAGGTGCTGGCGTGGGCGCGCCGCATCGTCGGCGATACTCGCACCATGCGCGAAGAGATGCGGGCGGCGCGTCACGGCCTTTCGGGGCGCATCCGCATCGCCGCGATTCCGACGGCGCTGGCCATGGTGGCGCGGCTGACGACACCTTTTCGGACAAAACATCCCGGCGTCACCTTCTCGGTGCTGTCGCGCACCTCGATCGAGGTGCTGTCGTTGCTCGGCAATTTCGACATCGACGCCGGCATCACCTATCTCGACAACGAGCCGCTGGGGCGGGTGACCAGCGTGCCGCTCTATGACGAGCGCTATCAGCTGATCACCGCGATCGGAAACCCCTATTCCGACCGCGACAAAGTGACATGGGCGGAGCTCAGCCAGCTGCCGCTCTGCCTGTTGACGCCGGACATGCAGAACCGCCGCATCATCGACCAGCATTTGGCCGAGGCCGGCACGCAGGTGCGGCCGACACTCGAATCCAATTCGATGATCGTGCTGTTCTCGCACATCCGCACCGGAAAATGGTCGTCGATCATGCCGCTCAACCTCTCGGAAACATTCGGCTTTTCCGAGCCGATCCGGGCCATTCCGATCGTCGAGCCGGACGCCAGCCACACCGTCGGGCTGGTGGCGACGCTGCGCGAGCCGCACACCCCGCTGGTCTCGGCGCTGCTGGACGAGGCAATGGCGCTGGCAGACGATTTCCGCGCCCGCCACTGAGCTAGAGATTGCAGGCTGGACGGCATCGATAGAAGATTTCTATCGAGCAACGGATCAGCTTTATTGATTTAGCGGGTTTCCTCCGATTTCCTAGGCACTTAGCGGATTACTACGACCAGGGAGGGCGCTGCATGATCATGCAGCCTGCAAGTACCGAGATCGCGTCGCGCACGGCGGCGATCGTTCAGGAGTTGAAGGGCCTCGAAGGCCCGCTGTTGCCGATCCTCCACGGCATCCAGGAAGAGTTCGGCCATGTGCCGCAGGACGCGCTGCCGGTCATCGCCGAGGCGCTGAACATTTCCAAGGCAGAGGTGCACGGCGTCGTCACCTTCTACCACGATTACCGCAGCCGCCCGGCCGGCCGGCATGTGCTAAAACTCTGCCAGGCGGAAGCCTGCCAATCGATGGGCTCGGACGCGATTGCCGCCAGGCTCAAGCAATTGCTGGGCATCGGCTTCCACGAGACGGCCCGCGACGGTTCGGTGACGCTGGAGCCGGTCTATTGCCTCGGCCTTTGCGCCTGCGCGCCATCGGCGATGCTGGACGGAGAGGTGATCGGCCGGCTCGATGACGAAAAACTCGACGAGATCGTTGCCGAGGTGCGGTCATGACCCCGCGCATTTACATTCCCGGCGATTCCGGCGCGCTGGCGCTCGGTGCGGAAAAGGTTGCCAAGGCGATTGAGAAGGAATTGGCCGATCGCGGCATCGAGGCCAAGATCGTGCGCAACGGTTCGCGCGGCGCCTACTTCCTCGAGCCGATGGTCGAAGTGGCAACGGCAGACAAGGGCCGCGTCGCCTACGGGCCGGTGAAGCCTTCCGATGTCAAGGGCCTGTTCGACAGCGGCTTTCTCACCGGCGGTCACCACAAGCGCTGGCTGGGCGCGCCCGACAAGATCCCGTTCCTGGCCAGGCAGACGCGCCTGACCTTCGCGCGCTGCGGCGTCATCAATCCGCTGTCGCTTGATCACTACAAGGCGCATGGCGGACTGAAGGGCCTGCAGAACGCCGTGGCGATGGCTCCGGCCGACATCGTCAAGCAGGTCACCGAGTCGGGCCTGCGGGGTCGCGGCGGCGCCGGCTTCCCGACCGGCATTAAATGGAAGACGGTGCTCGATACGACCGCCGACAAAAAGTACATCGTCTGCAATGCCGACGAGGGCGACAGCGCCACCTTCGCCGACCGCATGATCATGGAGGGCGATCCCTTCGTGCTGATCGAGGGAATGGCAATCGCCGGTGTCGCCACCGGCGCGACCAAGGGTTTTGTCTATATCCGCTCGGAATATCCGCATGCGGTGGCGATGATGCAGAAGGCGGTCGAGATCGCCCGCAAGGCCGGCCTGCTCGGCGTCAACGTGCTGGGCTCGCCCAACGCCTTCGACATGGAAATCCGCGTCGGCGCCGGCGCCTATGTCTGCGGCGAGGAAACCTCGCTGCTCAACAGCCTCGAAGGCAAGCGCGGCGTCGTTCGCGCCAAGCCGCCACTGCCGGCCATCCAGGGCCTGTTCGGCAAGCCGACGGTGATCAACAACGTCATCTCGCTGGCCTCGGTGCCTGTCATCATGGACAAGGGTGCTGCCTTCTACAAGGATTTCGGAATGGGCCGCTCGCGCGGCACCATTCCGATCCAGATCGCCGGCAATGTCAGATATGGCGGCCTGTTCGAGGCAGCGTTCGGCATGACGCTGGGCGAGATCGTCGACGACATCGGCGGCGGCACGGCGACCGGACGTCCGGTCAAGGCGGTGCAGGTCGGGGGTCCGTTGGGAGCTTATTTTCCCCGCGCCTTGTTCGACACGCCATTCGACTACGAGGCTTTCGCCGCCAAGGACGGGCTGATCGGCCATGCCGGCATCACCGTGTTCGATGACACCGCCGACATGCTGAAGCAGGCGCGCTTCGCCATGGAGTTCTGCGCCATCGAAAGCTGCGGCAAGTGCACGCCGTGCCGCATCGGCTCGACGCGCGGCGTCGAGACGATCGACAAGATCGCCAGAGGTATCGAACCTGAAAAGCAGATCGAGCTGGTGACAGACCTCTGCAACACGATGAAGTTCGGTTCGCTCTGTGCGCTGGGTGGCTTCACGCCTTATCCAGTGATGAGCGCAATCAACCACTTCCGCGATGATTTCAAGCCGGCGCCGGTCGCCGAAGCAGCAGAATAGGAGCCTCGCGATGGGTCTCGTTCAGGAAATCGACTACGGCACGCCGGCCTCGACATCCGAGAAGCAAGTGACGCTGACGGTGGACGGCTTCACCGTCACCGTGCCGGAAGGCACCTCGATCATGCGGGCCTCGATGGAGGCGGGCATCGCCATTCCAAAACTCTGCGCCACCGACATGGTCGACGCCTTCGGCTCCTGCCGGCTCTGCCTGGTCGAGATCGACGGCCGCAACGGCACGCCCTCCTCCTGCACGACGCCGGTGGCGCCGGGCATGGTCGTGCACACCCAGACCGGTCGGCTGAAGGACATCCGCCGCGGCGTGATGGAGCTCTACATTTCCGACCATCCGCTCGACTGCCTGACCTGTGCGGCCAATGGCGACTGCGAATTGCAGACGCAGGCCGGCGTCGTCGGCCTGCGCGACGTGCGCTACGGCTATGAGGGCGACAACCACGTCTTCAAGAAGAACGATGGCGCAGAAAACTTCAAATGGATGGCGAAGGATGAGTCCAACCCGTACTTCACCTATGATCCATCGAAATGCATCGTCTGCTCGCGCTGCGTGCGCGCCTGCGAGGAGGTGCAAGGCACATTCGCGCTGACCATCGAGGGCCGCGGCTTCGATAGCCGTGTGTCGCCCGGCATGCACCAGCTTTTCATCGACAGCGAGTGCGTGTCCTGCGGCGCCTGTGTGCAGGCCTGCCCGACGGCGACGCTTTCCGAGAAATCGGTGATCAAGATCGGCCAACCCGAGCATTCGGTCGTCACCACCTGCGCCTATTGCGGCGTCGGCTGCTCGTTCAAGGCCGAAATGCGCGGCGACGAGCTGGTGCGCATGGTGCCCTACAAGGACGGCAAGGCGAACCGTGGCCATAGCTGCGTCAAGGGCCGTTTTGCCTACGGCTACTCGACCCACAAGGAGCGAATCCTCAATCCGATGATCCGCGAAAAGGTCACCGATCCATGGCGCGAGGTGTCGTGGGAGGAAGCGCTGACCCACACCGCCAACGAGTTCCGCCGCATCCAGTACCAGTATGGCCGCACCTCGATCGGCGGCATCACCTCGTCGCGCTGCACGAATGAGGAAACCTATCTGGTGCAGAAGCTGATCCGCCAGGGTTTCCGCAACAACAATGTCGATACCTGCGCCCGCGTCTGCCATTCGCCGACCGGCTATGGCCTTGGCCAGACTTTCGGCACTTCGGCCGGCACCCAGGATTTCGACTCGATCGAGCAGACCGATGTGGTGATGATCATCGGCGCCAATCCGACCGACGCACATCCGGTGTTTGCTTCGCGCATGAAGAAGCGGTTGCGCAAGGGCGCCAAGCTGATCGTGCTCGACCCGCGCCGCACCGACATCGTGCGCTCGGCTCATATCGAGGCGCAGCATCATCTGCCGCTGAAGCCGGGCACCAATGTCGCCGTGGTCACCGCGCTTGCCCATGTCATCGTCACCGAAGGCCTGTTCGACGAGGCCTTCATCCGCGAACGCTGCGACTGGGACGAGTTCCAGGATTGGGCGTCGTTCGTGGCGCTGCCGGAAAACAGCCCTGAGGTGGTCGGCCAGCTCGCCAATGTCGATCCTGAAGAGATCCGCAGCGCCGCACGGCTGTTTGCCACCGGCGGCAATGGCGCGATCTACTACGGCCTCGGCGTGACCGAGCACAGCCAGGGCTCGACCACCGTCATCGCCATCGCCAATCTTGCCATGGCGACCGGCAATATCGGCCGGCCGGGCGTCGGCGTGAACCCGCTGCGCGGCCAGAACAATGTCCAGGGCTCCTGCGACATGGGCTCGTTCCCGCATGAGCTGCCCGGCTATCGCCACGTCTCCGGCGACGCGGTGCGCGACATTTATGAAAGCCTGTGGGGGGTCAAGCTCGACGACGAGCCCGGCCTGCGCATCCCCAACATGCTGGACGCCGCCGTCGACGGCTCGTTCAAGGGCCTCTATGTGCAGGGCGAGGACATTTTGCAGTCCGATCCCGACACCAAGCATGTCGCCGCAGGCCTTGCGGCGATGGAATGTGTCGTCGTCCACGATCTCTTCCTCAACGAGACCGCCAACTACGCGCATGTCTTCCTGCCCGGCTCGACCTTCCTCGAAAAGGACGGCACCTTCACCAATGCCGAGCGCCGCATCAACCGCGTGCGCAAGGTGATGGCGCCGAAGAACGGGCTGGCCGACTGGGAAGTGACGCAGAAGCTCGCGCAGGCGATGGGGCTTTCCTGGAATTACCAGCATCCGTCCGAAATCATGGATGAGATCGCCAGGACGACGCCGAGCTTCGCCAAGGTCTCCTACGACTATCTGGAAAAGATGGGCTCGGTGCAGTGGCCTTGCAACGAACAGGCGCCGGAAGGCACGCCGATCATGCATATCAGCGGCTTCGTGCGCGGCAAGGGCAAGTTCATCCGCACCGAATATGTGGCGACCGACGAGAGGACGGGACCGCGCTTCCCGCTGCTGCTGACCACCGGCCGCATCCTGTCGCAGTACAATGTCGGCGCGCAGACCAGGCGTACCGACAATGTCATGTGGCACAGCGAGGACCGTCTCGAGATCCACCCGCATGACGCCGAAAACCGCGGTTTGCGCGACGGCGACTGGGTCCGCCTGACCAGCCGCTCCGGCGAGACGACGCTGCGCGCGCTGATCACCGACAAGGTGTCGCCTGGCGTGGTCTATACGACGTTCCACCATCCGGACACGCAGGCCAACGTGATCACCACCGACTTCTCCGACTGGGCGACCAACTGCCCGGAATACAAGGTGACGGCGGTGCAGGTCGGCGCGTCCAACGGGCCGTCGGAATGGCAGCTCGACTATGACGAGCAGGCCCGCAACAGCCGTCGCATCGCGACCTTGGAAGCAGCGGAGTAATCTTTGAGCGCGCGCCGCAAAGCGACCACACAAATCTCCCGCCTCGCCCACCGCGCCGGCGGCAGTGCGGCCGCCAACCGGATGGTGCCGGAAGAGACGCCGGTGGCGTTCTCCTTTGCCGGCACCACTCACGCGGTGATGATGGCAAGCCCGGCCGATTTCGAGGATTTCGCGCTCGGCTTCTCGCTGACCGAAGGCATCATCGCCGACGGCCGGGAAATCGAGGCGATCGAGGTCGAGGATCACGGCGCCGGCATCGACATCCAGATCAGGCTGAAGGACCAGGCCAATAGGCGCTTCGAGGCGCGGCGCCGACGCCTGGCCGGCCCGGTCGGCTGCGGGCTGTGCGGCATCGAGTCGATCGAGGAGGCGATGCGCTCGGTCGAGGCGGTTGGTTCGTCAAGACTTACACTTGACACCGACGACATCGTCCGTTCGGTCAGGCTTTTGTCGAAAGCGCAGCCGCTTCATGCCGAGACCGGTGCGGTCCATGCCGCCGGTTTTTATATCCCAGGCAAGGGCATCGTCATGGCGCGCGAGGATGTCGGCCGCCACAATGCGCTCGACAAGCTCGCCGGGGCGCTCGCCAAAGCCAGCATCGATGGCACCTTGGGTGCCGTCGTCGTGACGTCGCGCGTTTCGGTCGAGATGGTGCAGAAGACGGCGGCGATCGGCGCTGCGTTCATCATCGCCGTTTCGGCGCCGACGGCACTTGCCATCCGTACCGCCGGGGACGCCGGCATGACGCTGGTGGCTTTGGTGCGCGGCGATGATTTCGATATTTTCACCCACCCCGAGCGGGTGGCTTCCGGAGTTGCCAAGCATGTCGCATGACGAAGGCCACATCATGAGCACCAGCGAAAAGCTGGTCCGCATGGCCAACCAGATTGCCGCCTTTTTTCACTCCAAGCCGCGCGAGGAAGGCATTGCCGGCGTCGCCGAGCACATCAACAAATTCTGGGAACCGAGGATGCGGCGGCAATTGTTCGAGATGCTGGACAATGGTGGCGAAGGCTTCAACGAGCTTGTTGTGGCCGCCTCGGCAAGGATCAAGCGGCCGGCCGCACCGGAAGCAGCGGGCTTCGGCGCCGATGCCGGCGGCGTCGTTCCAGGCGGCAAGGGCCTTGGGGCCGGTGAGTCGAATATCGCCGCTTCGCAGAAGTAGGCCCGGTGCTGCCCCTCATCCGGCCCTTCGGGCCACCTTCTCCCCGTCAACGGGGAGAAGAAAAAGGCGCTACCCGTGCGCAACCATCACATGGCGGACGGCGGTATAATCCTCCAGCGCATAGAGCGACATGTCCTTGCCGTAGCCGGACTGCTTCAGCCCGCCATGCGGCATCTCGTTGGTCAGCATGAAGTGGGTGTTGATCCAGGTGCAGCCATATTGCAGCCGGGCGGCCGTCGCCATGGCGCGCGAGACATCCTTGGTCCACACCGACGACGCGAGGCCATAGTCGCTGTCATTGGCCCAGTTCACCGCCTCGTCGACCTCGGCAAAGCGGGTGACGGAGACAACCGGCCCGAACACCTCGCGGCGCACGATCTCGTCTTCCTGCAGCGCGCCGGCGACGACGGTCGGCTGATAGAAGAAGCCGGTGCCCTCGCCCGGCTTGCCGCCGGTGGTGATCTCGATGTGCTTAAGCTCCGAGGCGCGCTCGACGAAGCTCGAGACGCGGTCGCGCTGGCGGCGTGAGATCAACGGCCCGATCTCGTTTTCGGTGTCGTCGGGGCGGTTGTATTTGATGGTCGAGACGGCGGAGGAAAGATCGGCGACGAGCTTGTCGTAGATCTTCTTGCCGGCATAGATGCGGCAGGCGGCGGTGCAGTCCTGGCCGGCATTGTAATAGCCGAAGGCGCGCAGGCCATTGACCACCGCGCCGAGATCGGCGTCGTCGAAGACGATGACCGGAGCCTTGCCGCCTAGCTCGAGATGCGTGCGCTTGACCGATTTGGCGGCGGCCTGCAGCACCTTCTTGCCGGTGGCGACATCGCCGGTGATCGAGATCATGTTGATTTTCGGGTGGTTGATCAGCGTGTTGCCGACGCTGTCGCCTCTGCCGAGCACGACGTTGACGACGCCCTCGGGCAGTATCTCGGCAAGGGTTTTTGCCAGCTTCAGCGCTGTCAGCGGCGTCTGCTCGGACGGCTTGAAGACGACCGTGTTGCCGCCGGCAATCGCCGGCGCCAGCTTCCAGGCCATCATCATCAGTGGGTAGTTCCACGGCGCGATCGAGGCGACGACGCCGATGGCATCGCGGCGAACCATCGAAGTGTGGCCCGGAATGTATTCACCGGCGACCTGGCCGGGCATCGAGCGGACAGCGCCGGCAAAGAAGCGGTAGCAGTCGACGATCGCCGGGATTTCGTCGTTGAGCACGGCATTGATCGGCTTGCCGCAATTGAGCGCCTCGAGGGCGGCGAAATCTTGTGCCGCGGCCTCGATGCGATCGGCGATCTTCAGGAGATAACCGGAGCGCTGCGCGGGCGTGGTGCGCGACCAGGTGACGAAGGCTTTTTCGGCCGCCAGCACCGCCGCCTCGATCTGCGCCTGGCTGGCTTCAGGCAGGTTGAGGATAGTCGCCCCGGTCTTCGGATTGAGGATCGGCTCCTCGGTCTCGGTGCCCTTCTCGAATTTCGAGCCGATCAGCATCTTTGTGTCCATGGCAGTCTCTCCCTTATGGATTCTTGACGTCATTTGCCCGAACCGGCGATCTGGTCGCCGTCGCGGGTCAGGTAATAGGCGACGAGGATGGGCAGCAGCGTCACCAGCACGACGACCACGGCCACGACGTTGGTGACCGGGCGCTGGCGCGGACGGATCAGTTCTTCCAGCATCCAGATCGGCAGCGTCTGCTGCTGGCCGGCGGTGAAGGTGGTGACGATGACCTCGTCGAACGACAGAGCGAAAGCCAGCATGCCGCCGGCAAGCAGCGCGGTGGCGATGTTGGGCAGCACGACATGGCGAAACGTCTGGAAGCCGTCGGCGCCGAGGTCCATCGACGCCTCGATCATCGAGCCGGAGGTGCGGCGAAAGCGGGCGACGGCGTTGTTGTAGACGACGACGACACAGAAGGTGGCGTGGCCGAGCACGATTGTCCAGAACGAGAACGGAATCTCGGCCAGCGAAAGGGCCGAACGCAGCGCGATGCCGGTGATGATACCGGGCAGCGCGATCGGCAGGATGACCAGCAGCGAGATGGTTTCGCGGCCAAAGAACCGTGTTCGCGACACGGCGGCCGCGCAGAGCGTGCCGAGGATCAGGGCGACGAGTGTCGAGATGGCGGCGACACGGACCGACAGCGACAGCGCTTCCCACACGTCCGGGCGGTTCCAGGTGACGGCGAACCATTGCATGGTCAGCCCCGGCGGCGGCCAGGCGAAGCTCTTTTCCTCGGTCGTGAAGGCATAGACGAAGATCAGGAAGATCGGCAGATGCAGGAACAGCAGGCCGCAGGCGGCGGCGACCTTCAGGCCGAGAGGGGCGGATGGTGAGCCATCAGAGCGCATCGAAGGCCCCCATGCGCTTGGCGCCCCAGAGGTAGAAGCCCATGATGACGATCGGCACCACGGTGAAGGCGGCTGCGAGCGGGATGTTGCCGGCGGTGCCCTGCTGCGAATAGACGGCCTGGCCGATGAACAGCCGCGAGGTGCCGATGATCTGCGGGATGATGTAGTCGCCCAGCGTCAGCGAGAAGGTGAAGATCGAGCCGGCGACGATACCCGGCAGCGCCAGCGGGAACAGCACGTTGCGGAAGGTCTGGCCGGGCGAGGCGCCGAGATCGGACGAGGCCTCGACCAGATTGCCCGGCACGCGCTCAAGCGCCGCCTGCACCGGCAGGATCATGAACGGCAGCCAGACGTAGACGAAGACGATGAAGGTGCCGGTGGACGACACCGACAGCGAGTTGCCGCCGACGACCGGCAGCGACAGCCAGCCGTCGAGCAGCCATAGCAGATGCAGCTTGGCGAGCAGCCAGGTGAGGATGCCTTCCTTGGCGAGAATGAGCTTCCAGGCGTAGATCTTGACCAGATAGCTCGACCACAGCGGCAGCATGATGCCGAGATAGAACAGCGCCTTCCAGCGGCCGCGCGCATAGCGCGCCGCGTAAAAGGCGATGGGAAAGGCGATGATCGCCGAGGCGAACGTGACCAGGGCCGCCATCGTCACCGTGCGCAGGATGATGTCGAGATTGGCGGCCTGCAGCAGGTCGCCATAGGTCTTCAGCGTGAACTGCCGGTTGATGAGGCCGGAGAATTCATCGATCGAGAAAAAACTCTGCAAGAGCAGCGCGAACAGCGAGCCGACATAGACGATGCCAAGCCACAGAACCGGCGGCAGCAGCATCAACAGCAGCAGCAGCTTCGGCTTGCGCCAGAACAGGTCGGACAGGGCGCCGCGCACACCGCCGCTTCCCGGCAGGATGGCGGGAGCGGGAGTGGAGTTGAGCGCGGCGATTGTCATGACGCCGCCCTGTCTTGACGGAGGATATATGAGAGGCCGCGATCCTTCGCGCCCCCCTCTGTCCTGCCGGACATCTCCCCCACGAGGGGGGAGATTTGCTGTCGCGACTGCTTTCGCCAATCACCAACGTTGCAGAAGAGGCGCCACTGGCGAAGCTGCCGATCTCCCCCCAAGTGGGGGAGATGTCCGGCAGGACAGAGGGGGGCGCCGTGAAGCGCCCCACTTGGCCTGTCAGCCAAGACTTTCCTCAGCGCCATCATCCCGGCTCGTCCATCAGATGCAAATGCTCGCGGTTAAAAGTGAGCACGACCGCCTCGCCCTCTTTCGGCAAAGCGGCACCGGCCGGCATAATGGCATGCAATCTCAACCCGTCGGCGTCGAGCGCCAGTCTGGTCGTGGCGCCGAGATAATTGGTCGAGACGAGACGGGCGGCAACGCCGTCGCCCGTCGCCGCCCGGCCGATGCGAATGGATTCAGGGCGCAGGCTGCCCCAGCGATGCTGGCCGGAATAGCGCTGAACGAAATCCGGCGGCAGCACATTGGACGAGCCGACGAAATCGGCGACGAAGCGCGTCCTCGGCCGCTGGTAGATGTCCTCCGGCGTGCCGATCTGCATGATCTTGCCGTCGTTGAAGACGGCAACGCGGTCGGCCATCGACAGCGCCTCGCCCTGGTCGTGGGTGACGAAGACGAAGGTGATGCCGAGCGCCTTCTGCAGCGACTTCAGCTCCTCCTGCATGTTTTCGCGGAGCTTGAGGTCGAGCGCGCCAAGCGGCTCGTCGAGCAGAAGCACCTTCGGCTGGTTGACCAGCGCGCGGGCGAGCGCGACGCGCTGGCGCTGTCCGCCGGAAAGCTGGCTCGGGCGGCGGGCGGCGTAGCCGGGAAGCCGGACCAGCGACAATGCTTCCTCGGCTGCCTTCTGCCGTTCGGGCTTGCCGACACCCTTGACCATCAGCCCGTAGGCGACGTTTTCGAGCACGTTCAGATGCGGGAACAGCGCGTAGTCCTGAAACACGGTGTTGACGTTTCGGCGATAGGGCGGAACGCCTTCGGCGCGTTCGCCGAAGATGGAGATCGAGCCCGATGTCGGCTGCTCAAAGCCGGCGATCAAGCGCAGGCAGGTCGTCTTGCCGGAACCCGAAGGTCCAAGCATGGCGAAGAACTCGCCCGGCACGATGTCGAGATCGACCATGTCGACGGCGCGCACGCTGCCGAAATGGCGCGAGACTTTTTGGAAGGAAACGGCTGATGTCATGGAGCTGTCCTGATCTGCCAGGCTCGTCAATTCAGACGACAGCGCTGCCCCTCATCCGCCTGCCGGCCTTCTCCCCGTATAGAGACGGGAGAAGGGGCTAGCCGCAACGCTCGCGATCCCCTCTCCCCGTTGTTCACGGGAGAGCGTAAGGGGCAGCGCCAACTTGCGAGCAATGCGAAACGAACTCACCGTCCGCCGATGACGCCGATATAGTCCGACACCCAGCGATAGTAAGGCACGCACTGGTCCTGGGTGGCGCATTTCGACACCGGCGTCTTCCAGAATTTGATCTTTTCGAAATTGTCATAGCCGTTGGTCTTGCAGCCTTCCTCGCCGAGCAATTCGTTGCCCTTGCAGGCAGCCGGCACCACCGGCAGCGAACCGAACCAGGCGGAGACATCGCCCTGCACTTTCGGTGACAGCGAGTGCTCCATCCACATATAGGCGCAGTTCGGGTGGGCTGCGTCGGCTGCCAGCATGGTCGTGTCGGCCCAGCCGGTGACGCCTTCCTGGGGGATGGTCGAAGCGACCGGCTTCTTGGCAGCAACCAGCGTGTTGACCTGATAAGGCCATGAACCGGAGGCAACGACGCCTTCGTTCTGGAAGTCGTCGACCTGGATGGCGGCGTCATGCCAGTAGCGTCCGACCAGCGTGCGCTGGACGCGCAGCAGATCGAGGGCGGCCTTGTACTGATCTTCGGTCAGCTCGTAGGGATCCTTGATGCCGAGCTCCGGCTTGTGGGACATCAGATAGTTGGCCGCATCGGCGATGTGGATCGGCCCGTCATAGGCCTGGACGCGGCCCTTGTTCGACTTGCCGTCGGGCAAGGTCATCTCCTCGAAGACGACGTTCCAGCTCTTCGGCGCTTCCTTGAACACCTCGGTGTTGTACATCAGCACGTTCGGCCCCCACTGGTAGGGGGCGCCATAGTGGACGCCGCCGACCGTGAACCACGGCGCATCCTTCAGCCGGTCGTCGACCGTGTTCCAACTCGGGATGAGATCGGTGTTGATCGGCTGGACCCGCTTGCCGGCGACAAGGCGCAGCGAAGCGTCGCCCGAGGCGGTAACGAGGTCAAAACCGCCCTCGTTCATCAGCGCGACCATCTCATCGGAGGTGTTGGCGGTCTTGATATTGACCTTGCAGCCTGTGTTCTTCTCGAAAGACGTGACCCAATCATAGTTCTTGTCGGTTTCGCCGCGTTCGATGTAGCCGGGCCAGGCAACAATGTTGACCTGGCCTTCGCCCTTGCCAAGTTCCTTAACCTGGGCGATCGCCTGGCCGGAGAAGGCCAGCGCGACCGTCAATGCAGTGCATGACTTCAGGAATGAATTCATCGTCGATCTCCCATTTGAGGGGCCGCACTCTCGCGGCGGCTTGGTCCCTGATTGTCAGGGTGCTGTGAAATTTCCGGTTTCGCAAATTCATTTGTCAGAAAGGCGATATCGGTTTTTCCGATAGATCAGCGGCCGTTCTTGTCCGGCCGCTGACGAACCATGCGCTGCGACTGGGCAAGCCCGATGAAGTCGCGCGCGGCCTGTGGCAGGCCGGAGCCGCGCCGCCAGACCGTGCCGACTTGGACAACCGGCAACGAGCCCGAAATATCGCGCGATTCGATGCGGTCGCCTTCAAGCGACCATGGCCGGTAGACGAGGTCGGGCAGCAGCGCCACGCCGGCGCCGGTGGCGACGAGGCTGCGCACCGCTTCGACCGAGCGGGTGCGGAAGGCGACATGCGGCTTGGCAGCAATCGCCGCCAGCAATTTTCCGGTATTCTCTTCGATCTCGTCGACGGTCAGCATGATCAGCGGCTCCGACGCGATATCGCTGATGCCGATGATGTCGGCGCTGGACAGCGGATGGCCAAGCGGCAGCCATAGCCGGTAGGGCGAGACTTCGAGAATTTCCGATTGCAGGGCGGTGCGGTCGCGCAGGTTCGAGGTGACCATGACGGCGATGTCGAGCTTGCCGCCGACCAGCAGATGTTCGAGGTAGTCGCCATTGTCCTCGATGGCCGAGATCTCGACGCCCGGATAGGCGCGGCGATAGCGGGCGAGAAGGTCGGACAGCACATAGCCGGCGACCAGCGAGGTGACGCCGAGTTGCAGCCGGCCGCCAGCTGCCGCTTGCTCGCCGGAGAAGGCGCGGCGCGCATCGGAAACATCGGCAAGGATCTTTGTCGCGTGGCGCAGGAACTGGTGGCCCTTGTGGGTGATGTTGAGGCCGCGCGGATGGCGCTCGAACAGTTCGACGCCGAGATCGCCTTCGAGCTCCTTGATCGCCTCGGTGACCGACGATTGCGAGATGGACAGGTTTTGGGCGGCGCCAGACACTGTGCCTTGCTCGGCGACGGCGATGAAGAACTGCAATTGGCGGATGGTGAAAGCCATGGCCGGACTAAACACCGGGACGGCAAGGAAGAAAAGCCGCCGATCCCAGGCTCACCGCATTACTGCTCTGGCCAGGTCAGATCCCGCTTTCGCTGCCGGCAATGCTGAGCCGCGCGCCCGCTTGCTCGAGGGCTGCGGCGATGGCGTGCGGCGGCGGCCGATCGGTGACGAGTTCGGAAAAACCGTCGAGGCCGCAGACTTGGACCAGACCCTGGCGGCCGAACTTGGTGTGGTCGGTGATGACGAGCGAGCGCTGGCCGCGCGACAGCACCATGCGGGCGAATTCCGCCTCGTCCAGATCATAGTCCATCACGCCGGTGACGGCATCGACCGCGCCGGTGGAGATCACAGCGTGGCTAACGGAAAAGCGGCTGACGAATGCAATGGCCGAGACGCCGAAGGCAGCGCCCGAATCGCTGCGCAGTTCGCCGCCGGCCATATAGACCTTGTTGCCGTTGACGGTGGCCAGAGTGCGGGCGATGTCGGAGGAGTTGGTGACCACCGTCAACCGCCGGTGACCGAGCAGTTCGCGGGCCAGGAAAGAGGTCGTGGTGCCGGTGTCGAGCATGATCGCTTCGCCGTCGCGGATGGTGGCGGCAACCATGCGGGCGATGGCGCGCTTGGCATCGGCATTCTCGCGCATACGCCGCTCGAACGGCGCCTCGCCGGCCATCGACGGCAGGCCGACGGCGCCATGCATCTTCAGGATCGAACCGTCACTGGTCAGCGGCTTGACGTCGCGGCGCACGGTCTCCAGCGAGACGCCCAGCCGGTCGGCCAGGCTGGCGATGGTGACGGTGCCTTCCTCATGGAGGAGACGCAGGATCTCGCCATGCCGCTTCGAGGGCATCGGTCTCACCCAATCGATTGTTGCGCTACTGACCGCTTCTAAGGCAAATCGGCCACAGTTTACAAGAAATCCTTGTGATTTCGGGCAAAAAGCCACAAGTTGTCGTTGACAAGCCGGATCACATGGCGCGACACTGGCTTGTGACAGGCTTCGGAACTGCCACGGGAGAACGATGGCAGAGCCGCACCAAAATTCGCCTGCCCGAACGTCCGGGAAATCGTCTGACGTAAGGGAAAAGGACTTTTTTGAATCCGCGGGGGCGGATGCCGGAGTCAAAGAACCCGGCACTGGGGCTCGTCGGTGCGGTGCGGGATACCGATCCCGGGATCCCGCACCGACGAGGACTTCGCATTGCTCCCTCCTGCCGGCCGCCCTCTTTGCGTCGCCCGCGACGCCTTGAACCCCGCGCAACGAGGGATTCACCTGTGACCACCGAGGACCGCATCCGCGCCCTGCCATGCTGGACCGGCAGCGTCGAGATCGCGCCGCTGCCGGGCGGCCTGAGCAACGCCAACTATCTGGTCAAGGACGCCGCCGGGCGGCATGTCGTGCGCTTTGGCCAGGACTTTCCCTTCCATCACGTCTTTCGCGAGCGCGAGGTGATGACCGCGCGCGCGGCGCACGCCGCCGGCTTCGCGCCTGCGGTCCGCCATTCCGAGCCCGGCATCCTGGTAACGGAATTTCTCGGCGCCAAGACTTTTGTCGCCGAGGACGTCCGCGCCAATATCGACCGCGTCGCCGCCCTGATGCGCGGCTTCCATCGCGAGATGCCCAATCATGTCTCCGGCGCCGGCTTCATGTTCTGGGTTTTCCATGTCATCCGCGACTATGCGCGCACGCTGGAGGAAGCCGACAGCCGCATGCGAAGCGAGTTGCCGCGGCTGCTGACGCTTGCAGACGAGCTCGAACGGGCGCAGAAATTGCTGCCGATCGTCTTTGGTCATAATGACCTTCTGCCGGCTAATATTCTCGATGACGGCCACAGGCTGTGGCTGATCGATTTCGAATATGCCGGCTTCAACACGGCGATGTTCGACCTCGCCGGCGTCGCCTCGAACGCCACCATGAACGACGAGGAGTCCTTCGCCTTCCTGACCGCCTATTTCATGAAGGAGCCGGACGAGGCGATCCGCCGCTCGCATGCGGCCATGCAATGCGCATCGCTGCTGCGCGAGGCGATGTGGAGCATGGTTTCCGAACTTTATCTCGACGCGCCCGGCATCGACTACGTTGCCTATACCGACGAAAACCTGACGCGGCTCGATGCCGCGCTGGAAAACTACAGAACAAAGTACGGACAGATATCATGACCTTGCCCGCCCACGCCGAGATCGTCGTCATCGGCGGCGGCATAATCGGCTGTTCGACGGCTTATCATCTGGCGCGTGACCACAAGGCCGATGTCGTGCTCCTGGAACAGGGCAAACTGACTTCGGGCTCGACATGGCATGCGGCGGGGCTGGTCGGTCAATTGCGGTCTTCGGCCTCGATCACCCGCGTGCTCAAATATTCGGTCGATCTCTACAAGGGGCTGGAAGCCGAAACCGGGCTGGCCACCGGCTGGAAGATGACCGGGTGCCTCAGGCTCGCCACCAAACCCGACCGCTGGATCGAGTACAAGAGGCTGGCGACGACGGCGAAAAGCTTCGGCATGGATATGCAGTTGCTGTCACCAGCCGAAGTCAAGGCAATGTGGCCGCTGCTGGAAACCGGCGATCTCGTCGGCGCCAGCTGGCTGCCGACCGACGGCCAGGCAAACCCTTCCGACATCACGCAGTCGCTGGCCAAAGGCGCGCGCATGCACGGCGCCAGGCTGTTCGAGGATATCCGCGTCACCGGCTTCGACATGCAGGATGGCCGCATCACAGCGGTAAAGACCAACAGGGGCGATATCGCCTGCGACAAGGTGGTGAACTGTGCCGGGCAATGGGCGCGGCAGGTGGGGGCGCTAGCCGGCATCAACGTGCCGCTGCAGCCGGTGAAGCACCAGTACATCGTCACCGAGAGAATAGACGGGTTGGCGAGCGATGCGCCGACGATCCGCGACCCCGATCGCCGCATTTATTTCAAGGAGGAGGTCGGCGGGCTGGTGATGGGCGGCTATGAGCCGAACCCGCAAGCCTGGACGACCGATCTTCCCGGCGGCGATGTCCCAGACGACTGGCAGTTCCGGCTGTTCGACGACGACTACGATCATTTCGAGCAGCATATGAACCAGGCAATCAAGCGGGTTCCGGCGCTCGAAACCGCCGGCGTCAAGCAGATGATCAACGGGCCGGAGAGCTTCACGCCGGACGGCAATTTCATTCTCGGCGTGGCGCCCGAATGCGCCAACATGTTCGTCGGCGCCGGCTTCAACGCCTTCGGCATCGCGGCGGGCGGCGGCGCCGGCTGGGTGCTGGCGCAGTGGGTGGTCGATGGCGAGGCGCCACTCGACCTGTGGGTGGTCGATATCAGGCGCTTTTCCGACCTGCACCGCGACCGGCAATGGGTCCGCGACCGCACGTTGGAAGCCTATGGCAAGCACTATACGATCGGCTTCCCGCATGAAGAGTATGCCACGGGCCGGCCACGGATCGTGTCGCCACTCTATGAACGGCTGCAAAAGCACCGCGCCGTGTTCGGCTCCAAGCTCGGTTGGGAGCGGCCGAACTGGTTTGCGCCGGAAGGCGTCGAGCCGAAGGACATCTATTCGATGGGCCGGCAGAACTGGTTTTCGCCGGTCGGCGACGAGCACCGGCACGTGCGCGAGAACGTCGGCATCTTCGACCAGTCGTCCTTCGCCAAATACGAAATGACCGGTGCGGATGCGCTGAAGGCGCTCGACTGGATCTGCGCCAACGACGTCGCCAAGCCGGTCGGCCGGCTGACCTACACGCAGCTTCTCAACACGCGCGGCGGCATCGAGGCCGACCTGACCGTGGCGCGGCTCGGCGAAGACCGATTCTACGTCGTCACCGGCACCGGCTTTAGGACGCATGACTTCTCGTGGATCGGCGACCATGTCGGCAACGAGCTCGACGTGACGCTCACCGATGTCACCGAGGATTTCGGCACGCTGTCGCTGATGGGGCCGCGGGCCCGCGACGTGCTGGCTGCGGTGACCGATGCCGACGTGTCGAACACCGCTTTCCCGTTCGGACACGTGCGAGAAATCTCCATCGCCGGCACCACAGTTAGGGCGCTGCGCGTCACCTATGTCGGCGAGCTCGGCTGGGAGCTGCATGTGCCGATCGCGGCGACGGGCGAAATCTTCGACGCTCTGATGGCGGCGGGCGAGGAGCACAGCATCCGCCCGGTCGGCTACAGGGCGCTGGAATCGCTGCGGCTGGAAAAAGGCTACCGCGCCTGGGGCTCCGACATCACGCCCAACGACACGCCGCAGGAGGCCGGCCTTGGCTGGGCGGTGAAGCTTCGCAAGAACACAGATTTTCTCGGGCGGCGGGCGCTGGAAGAGATCGGCGGCGCGGTTCTGAAAAAACGCTTTGCCGGCTTCACCGTCGACGATTGCGAGATCGTGCTGCTCGGGCGCGAAACGATCCTGCGCAACAGCGAGCCGGTCGGCTACCTGACCAGCGGCGGCTATGGCTACACGGTCGGAAAGAACATCGGCTACGGCTATGTGCGCAACGCCGACGGCGTCAGCGACGATTTCCTCACCTGCGGCGACTACGAGCTGGTGGTGGCTATGCAGCGGACGCCGGCAAAAATCCATCTCGAGCCGCTTTACGACCCGGCCGGAGAAAGGATCAGAGCCTAAAGCGCGTCGCGTCTGAACGGATTCATGCGAGGCGCTTTAGGTTCTTGTTTCTATGCATGTCGTTATCGCAAAACCGCTGCGCACTTTTGCGCGACATGCATAAGAGCGGGGATGGTCAGTTCACGCGCAGAACGAGACCGCGGCTGGGCACGGTGTCGGCCTCACCCGGCATGGAGACATAGGGCGATGTCTCCTCGGCGCGCGTGACGACGCCCTTCGCCTCGAGGTCGGCTATCCCTGCGGAAAAGCCGGCGTCCCACAGGGTGTTCTTGACCGTCAGCACGATTATCCCGCCCGGCCGGCAGATGCGGATCAGTTCGTCCAGCCCCTCAGCGCCGACATGGCCCGAGGTGAAGACGCCGGCCGATATGATGCCGGCATAGGCATCATCCGCGAAGGGCAGCGGGCCGCCGAGCGCCAAGCAGTGAAGCGCCGAATAGACGCCCTTGCGCGCTGCCTGGGCCAGCATGCCTTCGGAAATGTCGAGCGCCTCGACCTGCGGATAGCCCGCGATCTTCAGCCACTCGCCGATGAGCCCGGTGCCGGCACCGGCATCGAGGAGCGGTGCCGCGCCGCGCGGCAGGTGGCGGGCAAGCAGGGCAAGGCAGATGGTCGGATGGCGATAACCGGCCGCCGACATGTCGGCGTCGTAGGTGTCGGACCAGCGGTCGTAGAGCGCCGCCACCTCCTCTGGCCGCTTCGCTGCATAGGCCGCGGCGAGCGCGCCTTTGTTTTTCCTGTCCGCCATTACAGTCTCGTCCGCAAAATCAAAGCGCCGCAGCGTTGTTAGCGCGTCCTGCAGGAACGCACGGCGCTGGAGTGAACCGCATGCAAGCGATGATAGCCAAACGGCGAAATTTGTGGAACCGTCGTCACCACAAATAGACGCGAAAAGAGGGCAGAAGCGATGGTGGACGAGGAAGCACGCGCGGCGCTTGCAGCCATTCCGGCGCTGGCCGGCTACGAGGGACCGCTGGAGCGGCTGGGTGGCCTCACCAACCTCGTCTTCAGGGCTGGAGATGCCTGCCTGCGGATTCCCGGCAAGGGCACGCAGGAGTATATCAACCGGGCCAACGAGGCGGTGGCGGCGCGGGAGGCAGCGATGGCCGGCGTCAGCCCCGAGCTGCTGCATGTCGACGGCGAGTCAGGCGTGATGGTGACGCGCTTCATCGCGGGCGCCGAGACGATGTCGCCGGATAAATTCAAGACCCGGCCGGGCAGTCCGGCGCGTGCCGGCAAAGCCTTCCGCAGATTGCATACATCCGGCGCGGTGTTTCCCTTCCGCTTCGAGCTGTTTGCGATGATCGACGACTACCTGAAGGTGCTGTCGACCAAGGACGTCGCCCTGCCTGCCGGTTACCACGACGTCGTTATCGAGGCGGAAACCGTGCGCTCGGCGCTTGCCGCGCATCCCCTGCCTCTCGTCGCCTGCCACTGCGATCCGCTGTGCGAAAATTTTCTCGATACGGGCGACAGGATGTGGATCGTCGACTGGGAATATTCCGGCATGAACGACCCGCTCTGGGATCTCGGCGACCTCAGCGTCGAAGGCCAGTTTGATACGGCGCAGGAGGACGAGATGATGGGCGCCTATTTCGGTGGCGAGCCGACGCCGGCGGAGCGCGGCCGCATCGTCATCTACAAGGCGATGTGCGATCTCTTGTGGACGCTGTGGGGACTGATCCAGCTTGCCAACAGCAATCCGGCCGACGATTTCCGCGCCTATGCCGACGGTCGCTTTTCACGCTGCAGGGCGCTGATGGAGACGGCGGACTTCTCACGGCATCTGGCGGCAGTGCGCGCGGGCTAAGGACCAGAGAAAATTGGAATCAGTTGACGCCTTTCGGCACGTTTTCGGGCGGCACCGTGTCGACCACTTTCTGGCGATGGAAGATGAACAGGCCGGCCAGCACGATGATGCCCGAGCCGATCAGGATGCGCGGGCCGGGCATGTCGCCGAAGAAGGCCAGCCCGAAGATGACGGCCCACAGCAGCAGGCTGTAATGCAGCGGCGCCAGCGTCGACGCCGGCGCCAGCTTCAGCGCCCTGGTGATCATCAGATGCGCGCCGCAGGAGACGATGCCAAGAAGAAGCATGGCGCCGAAATCGAGCGAGGACGGCGTCTGCCAGTTGCCGATAGTGAGAAACCCGCCGACCAGCAGCGTGCCGATGGTTTGCCAGGTAACGAGCGAGGTGTCGCTGGTGCCACGCAACCGCCGGTTGAGAATGATGGCGAAGGCGAATGAAATGCTTCCGGCCAGCGCGAAGGCCGACGACAGCGAAAACGCGGCCGAGGACGGTTCGAGCATGATCAGCACACCGCAGAACCCGACCAGAATCGCCATCCAGCGGCGCCAGCCGACCTTTTCGCCAAGCAGCAGGTGGGACAGCGCCGCCACGTAGATCGGCCCCGCCATATAGAAGCTCATGACGTCGGCGAGCGGCAGATAGACGACGGCGGCGTAGAACAGCGCCGTGTCAAGCGTCGTCATGACGACGCGCAAGACCTGCAGTTCCAGGCGCTCCATGCGGAACAGCCTGGCCGCGCCTTGACGCGCGATCATCGGACCGAGCACGAAAAAGGCGCCGATGGAACGGATCAGCACGACCTGGCCGACGGAAAAGCTGGCGACCAGCCATTTACCCATCGCATCATTCAACGCAAACAGGAAATCGCCGGCCAGCATTAGCAGAATGCCAGCCAAAAGCACGTTCCTGATCGTCGAATTCTGGGCTGTTGGCTCTGCCATGCCGATGTCGCTTCCTCCCGCATGAAAGCCCGGTGAGCAGCGTCGTAGACGCAAGCGGCCGTTTTGACGAGCGGAAATCGGGAAGCCGGCCAGACCAGGGACCGGAAATCGGCTGGGCCTGTACGGACGATCGCAACGGCCTACATTGGCCGTGGCCGAATGATAACCGGACGATAGATCACCGGCCGATCCCAGGGATCGAAGACCGACGCGCTTCTGAGCTCGGCGCGGCGCGCCAGATCGATGCGCTGCAGACATTCGGCGAAGGCATCGTTCTTCCTGACGAAGCCGTAGGAACGGCATTTCGCCTCGTCCGCGGCACGACGGTCTTCGGCCGTCATGCAGCCTGCACAGGTCGCCGCCAACGCGACCACCATCGCCGTCTTGTGCCACATGGCATCCTCCTCGGCATAAAACTGGAGGTTGATTGTAGACTTGCGGTCAGGACCTATCAATCTGATCGATGGAGTTTTGAGACGGGCGATGCCTGCGGTTCACTGTTGCCGGCCGTCCGGCGATCGAGAGACGTGTTTCCTGCCTGGCCCGCTCGGCCACCACCTTGCCCCTGGCGATGACACAGAGTCGCTCGGGACGCAGGCGCAAGGCCTCGACCGGATCGCCGGCATCGAGGACGACGAGGCTGGCGCGCTTGCCGACCGACAGGCCGAGGTGGTCGAGGCCCATGATGGCGGCATTGACGTTGGTGACCATGTCGAAGCAGCGCGCCATGTCGGCCGGGCTCGACATCTGGGCGACGTGAAGGCCCATGAAGGCGACGTCGAGCATGTCGGCGGTGCCCAGCGAATACCAGGGGTCGAGCACGCAATCCTGGCCCCAGCCGACGCGGATACCGTGGGCAAGCATTTCCTTGACCCGCGTCAGGCCGCGGCGTTTGGGGAATGTGTCGTGGCGGCCCTGCAGCATGATGTTGATCAGCGGATTGGGGATCGCCGAGACGCCTGCCTCTGATATCAGCGGCAACAGCTTCGAGACATAGTAATTGTCCATCGAGTGCATCGACGTAAGATGCGAGCCGGCGACCCTGCCCTGCAGGCCGAGGCGTTGCGTCTCATAGGCCAGTTGTTCGATATGGCGCGACAGCGGATCATCGGTCTCGTCGCAATGCAGGTCGACCATGAGGCCGCGTTCTGCCGCGATTTCGCACAGTTCCGTCACCGAACGCGTGCCGTCGGCCACGGTGCGCTCGAAATGCGGAATACCGCCGACGATGTCGACACCCATGTCGAGCGCGCGGATGGTGTTATCGCGCGCCGTCGGCGAGCGATAAAACCCATCCTGCGGGAAGGCGACCAGTTGCAGGTCGATATAGGGCGCGACGGTCTTCTTCACATCGAGCAGGGCTTCGACCGCCAGCAGCCTGGTATCGCAGACATCGACATGGCTGCGGATGGCGAGCAGGCCCATGGACACTGCCCAGTCGCAATAGGCGAGCGCGCGGTCGCGCACCGCTTCGTGCGTCAACAGCGGCTTCAGTTCGCCCCACAGCGAGATGCCTTCGAGCAGCGTGCCCGACACGTTGATGCGCGGGATGCCTAGCGAGAGCGTGGCGTCCATGTGAAAATGCGGATCGACGAAGGGCGGCGAGATCAGATTGCCATGGGCGTCGATCGCCGTGCCCGCGCCAGCGTTCAGCTCCGGCTCGATGGCCGCGATCGTCTCGCCGATGATGCCGATATCGGCGATCCTGCCGTCGGGCAGCGTGCCGCCGCGGACGATAAGGTCGAAATCCATCTACCGTCATCCCTTTGAAGAAGCGAACCTATTCCGGCACATACCTTACCGCACCCTTTGCAGCACTGGTCGCCATCGAGGCGTAGGCGCGCAAGGCCATTGTCACCTTGCGCTTGCGCTTTTCCTCGGGCTTCCAGGCGGCGGCTCCCTTGGCCTCCATCGCGGCGCGGCGGGCGGCCAGTTCGGCATCGTCGACGGCAAGCCGGATGGTGCGGTTCGGGATATCGATCTCGATCGTATCGCCCTCATGCACCAGCCCGATCAGCCCGCCTTCCGCCGCCTCGGGAGAAGCATGGCCTATCGACAGGCCGGAGGTGCCGCCGGAGAAGCGGCCATCGGTGACCAGCGCGCAGGCCTTGCCGAGGCCCTTCGACTTCAAATAGCTGGTCGGATAGAGCATTTCCTGCATGCCGGGGCCGCCGCGCGGCCCTTCGTAGCGGATGACGACGACATCGCCGGCCTTGATCTCGTTGGACAGGATCGCCTTGACGCTGGCGTCCTGGCTTTCGAACACCCTGGCCGGGCCGGTGAATTTCAGGATCGATTCATCGACGCCCGCGGTCTTCACGATACAGCCGTCGAGCGCCAGGTTGCCTTTCAGCACGGCAAGGCCACCATCCTTGGAAAAAGGATATTGGGCCGAGCGGATGACACCCTTCTCCCGGTCGAGATCGAGTTCGTCCCAGCGGCGATCCTGGCTGAAGGCGACCTGCGTCGGCACGCCGCCCGGGGCCGCCAGAAAGAAGTCGCGGACATTCTGGCTTGACGTGCGCGAGATATCCCAATGGTCGAGCGCTTCGCCGAGGCTTGCGGTGTGCACGGTCGGCAGGTCGCGGTTGATCAGTCCGGCGTTATCGAGCTGGCCGAGGATCGCCATGATGCCGCCGGCGCGGTGGACGTCTTCCATGTGCACATCCGCCTTGGCGGGGGCAACCTTGCATAGCACCGGCACCTTGCGTGACAGCGCGTCAATCTCGTCCTGACCGAAATCGATCTCGCCCTCATGCGCGGCAGCCAGGATGTGCAGCACGGTGTTGGTCGAGCCGCCCATGGCGATGTCGAGCGTCATGGCGTTCTCGAAGGCGCCCTTCGAGGCGATGCTGCGCGGCAGCGCGGTGTCGTCGTCCTGCTCGTAGTAGCGCTGCGCGAGATCGACGATCAGGTGGCCGGCCTCGACGAACAGCCGCCTGCGGTCGGCGTGCGTCGCCAGCGTCGAACCGTTGCCGGGCAGCGAAAGGCCGAGCGCCTCGGTCAGGCAATTCATCGAATTGGCGGTGAACATGCCCGAGCAGGAGCCGCAGGTCGGGCAGGCCGAGCGCTCGATGGTCTTGACGTCGTCGTCGGAGATCTTGTCGTCGGCAGCCGCGACCATGGCGTCGACCAGATCGAGCGCCTGCGTCTTGCCGGCAAGCACCACCTTGCCGGCCTCCATCGGGCCGCCGGAGACGAAGACGGTCGGGATGTTGAGGCGCAGCGACGCCATCAGCATGCCCGGCGTGATCTTGTCGCAATTCGAGATGCAGACCATGGCGTCGGCGCAGTGGGCGTTGACCATATATTCGACCGAGTCGGCGATCAGCTCGCGCGAAGGCAGCGAATAGAGCATGCCGTCATGACCCATGGCGATGCCATCGTCGACAGCGATGGTGTTGAACTCTTTCGCCACGCCGCCGGCCTTCTCGATCTCGCGAGCGACCAGCTGGCCGAGATCCTTGAGATGGACGTGGCCCGGAACGAACTGGGTGAAGGAATTGACCACTGCGATGATCGGCTTGCCGAAGTCGGAATCCTTCATGCCGGTGGCGCGCCACAGGCCGCGGGCGCCGGCCATGTTGCGGCCATGGGTGGTTGTGCGGGAGCGATAGGCGGGCATAGGCTGTCCCTTGCTGTCTGCGTCGCGCCCGGACAGGCGCGGAAAACCGGAATTGAGCGGCGTTATATACGCCGCGGTCTGGTCTGGCCACGGTTTTGCGATGCGCCAGATAATGGAACCAGCGGCGATGGTCTCGAGCCAAAGTCGGGCAGCCGGACCAGGCCGTAAAAAAGTCGGAGGTGCTGTCGGATCGTGTTTTGTTCGAGCGTCCTTGGGCAGACGGCGGCGACCGGCATCAATCGCCAGCCGGCCGTTCTACGCATGAAAACAAGCCAAAACAGCCCGAGGAGCAAGAAAATGCAAAAGATCACCCCCTGCCTGTGGTTCGACGACCAGGCCGAGGAGGCCATGAACCACTACATCTCCATCTTCAAGAACTCGAAGGTGCTGAGCGTGATGCGCTGGCCCAAGGGCAGCGGCGATAATGAGGGCAAGGTGCTGGTGACCTATTTCGAGCTCGACGGCGTGCAGTTCCAGGCGCTCAACGGCGGGCCGCAATTCAAGTTCACCGAGGCAGTCTCGCTGTCCATCGACTGCAAGACGCAGGAGGAAGTCGACTATTTCTGGGACAGGCTCATCGAGGGCGGTGGCGAGCCCGGCCAGTGCAGCTGGCTGAAGGACAAATTCGGCGTCTCCTGGCAGGTCGTGCCGGAGCAATTGCCGAGGCTGCTGCAGGACCCCGACACCGCAAAGGCCGGCCGTGTCATGCAGGCGATGATGCAGATGACCAAGATCGACATCGCCAAGATCGAAGAGGCCGCCAGGGGGTGAGCGGAAGACGACCGATCTTGCCTTCTCCCCTTGTGGGAGAAGGTGGATCGGCGCGCAGCGCCGAGACGGTTGAGGGGTGTTGGACAGAATGAGACGTCGGTGTTCCCTGGGCCACCCCTCATCCGTCGCCTTCGGCGACACCTTCTCCCACAAGGGGAGAAGGTGAAGAGTGCTCAGGCCGCCTTGTCGCGGACCTGGTAATCCTTGACCGCCGCAAAACGGATCGCCTTCCAGCGCTCGGCCTCGTAGTTGAGCGAGAAGGCGTGCTGGGCGAGGAACACCGGATCGTTGTCGAGGTCGCGCGCGATGTCGCCGCGATGCGCCTCGATGAAGCGATGCACCTCGGCCTTGTCGTCGGCCGATATCCAGCGGCAGACGGAAAAGCGCGACATCTCGAAATCGACCGGCAGCGTGTATTCGATATTTAGCCGCTCCTTCAGCACGTCGAGCTGCAGCGCACCGACGACGCCGACGATTGCCGGCGAGCCGTCTTCTGGCGAGAACAGTTGCACGACGCCTTCCTCGGCCATCTGGTGCAGCGCCTCCTTCAGCTTCTTGGCCTTCATCGCGTCGCCGAGGCGGACGCGGCGCAGGATTTCCGGCGCGAAATTCGGCACGCCGCGGAACAGGATCTCCTCGCCCTCGGTCAGCGTGTCGCCGATGCGCAGCGTGCCGTGGTTGGGGATGCCGACGACGTCGCCGGCAAAGGCCTCGTCGGCGGTGACGCGGGTGCGGGCGAAGAAGAATTGCGGCGCCGACAGGCTCATCGGTTTTCCCGTGCGTACCAGCTTGGCTTTCATGCCGCGCTCGAGCTTGCCCGAGCAGACGCGGACGAAGGCGATGCGGTCGCGGTGGTTGGGATCCATGTTGGCCTGGATCTTGAAGACGAAGGAGGTCATCCTATCCTCGGTCGCCTCGACCTTGCGGGTGTCGGCCTCCTGCGCGCGCGGCGGCGGTCCGTAGGCGCCAAGCGCCTCGATCAGATCGCGCACGCCGTAGTTGCGCAGCGCCGAACCGAAATAGACCGGCGTCAGATGGCCCTCGCGGAACGCATCGATGTCGAGCGGGCGGCAGGCTTCGCGCGCCAGCTCCAGCTCCTCGATGAAAGCCTCGCGCTCGTTCTCCGGCAACAGGCCGGCGACGCGGTTGGAATCGGGACCGTTGACCGGCGTGCGTTCTTTCTCCGCGTCGCCCTTTCGCACGGCGTTCAGCGCCAGATGATAGGTGCCGGAAAAGGTCTTGCCGCGGCCGATCGGCCAGGTGATCGGTGCGGTGTCCAGCGCCAGCTTCTGCTCGATCTCGTCGAGGATCTCGAACGGGTCGCGGCTTTCGCGGTCCATCTTGTTGACGAAGGTGATGATCGGGATATCGCGAAGCCGGCAGACCTCGAACAGTTTTAGCGTGCGCGGCTCGATACCCTTGGCGGCGTCGATGACCATGACCGCCGCATCGACCGCCGACAGCGTGCGATAGGTATCGTCGGCGAAATCCTCGTGACCGGGCGTATCGAGCAGGTTGAAGACATTGTCCTCATACTCGAAGGTCATCACCGAGGTGACGACCGAAATGCCGCGCTCGCGCTCGATCTTCATCCAGTCCGACCGGGTCTGGATGCGATCCTTCTTGGCCTTGACCTCGCCGGCAAGCTGGATGGCGCCGCCGAACAAAAGCAGCTTTTCGGTCAGCGTCGTCTTGCCGGCGTCCGGATGCGCGATGATCGCGAAAGTGCGGCGGCGCGCCACCGCGTTCGTGATGTCTTCAGCCAATTTATGGAATCCCATGTGGTGCGCGGGCTTCTAGCAGCGCTTTTGCAGCCTGTCGAACAATTTTGGGCGGTTGCCCGGCCTTGAGATAGGTCCGCCGCAATGGCATCAACAAGAGGCGGTTCGATAAAGGTCCATCCATGAGCGCAGCCAAGCACGTCATCGTTGTCGGCGCCGGCATCATCGGCGCGTCCATCGCCTGGCATCTGGCGAAGGCTGGCGCGAACGTGACGATCATTGCCGACAGCGGCGCCGGCGGTGTCGCCACGCCGAATTCCTTTGCCTGGATCAATGCCAGTTGGGGCAATCCAGAACCGTATTTCCGGCTGCGTACCCGTTCGATGGCCGAATGGACGCGGCTTGCTCATGACGTGCCCGGCATTCCGCTCGCCTGGTGCGGCGGCCTGTGCTGGGACCTGCCGCCGGCCGAGCTTGAGGCCTATGCCGCCGAGCATTCCGCCTGGGGCTACGGGATCGAGCGCGTCGACCGCGCGGGAGCCGCACGTATAGAGCCCAATTTGACCGAGCTTCCCGACTTCGCCCTTCACGTCGCTGGGGAGGGCGTGGCCGAACCGGTCGCGGCCACGCAGACACTGCTGGCCGACGCCGAGCGACTTGGCGCGCGGGTGATTACCGGCACGACAGTCACCGCGCTGATACAGACCAATGGCAGGATTAGCGGCGTCGATACATCAGGCGGACGGATTGTCGCCGACGAGGTGGTGATCGCGGCCGGCGCCGGCTCTGCGGCAATTGCGGCGACGGCCGGGCTAAAACTGCCGATCGAGACGCCGCCCGGCCTGATCGTCCATTCACGCCCGTACGAAAAGCTGCTCAACGGCCTGGTGATCGGCGACCGGCTGCACATCCGCCAGACTGCCGAGGGCCGCATCATCGCCGGCTCGGATTTCGGCGGCGCCGATCCGGGCATGGATGCCGAAGCCACAGCCCGCGAGTTGTATGCGTCGATGAAAACCATGCTGCGCGGCGCCGACCGGCTGGAACTGGATTTTCACACCGTCGGCTATCGGCCGACGCCCGTCGACGGCTTTCCGATCATCGGGCGGGCTCAAGGCGTGAGCGGCCTCTATGTCGCGGTCATGCATTCGGGCATCACGTTGGCGCCTGCGGTCGGCCTGTTCGCCGCCCGGGAAATCCTCAATGACGCGCGCGATCCGCTGCTTGAGCCCTATGGGCTGACGCGGTTTGCTCAATAGCCGGGGGGCGGCGAAAACCGCCGCTCAGCGGCGCTATCGCCCTGGCGATGCCAAGCAGCCGCGATTCTGACCAGCGACGGCCGACCAGCTGCAGGCCGATGGGCAGGCCGTCGCGGTCCTGCCCGCAGGGCATCGACAGTGCCGGGTGGCCGCTGTAGTTGAACACCGCGCCATAGGCTGGCAGCAGCCAGTAGCTCTGCTCCCTGTCATCGACCTTGATTGGTGTTCCCGGCTCGCAATGCGGAAAGGCCGTGGTCATGGCGACGGGACAAAGCAAGACATCGCAACCTTCGAAAAACCGGTCCCAGGCAAGGATTGACTGGTCGCGGCGGGCGAGCGCTTCGAACCAGCGCGAGACCGGTGTCGGTTCTTCTGGCGGCTCCGGCTGCGCAGCCTCCAGCATCATGCCGATCAGCGCGCCGCCTTGCGTTAGATCGTCATGCAGATCGAGCGTCGGCAGTCTTGCTTCCTCGACGGCTGCCCCCGCAGACTTGAGTTGCTCGGCCAGACTTTCGACCGCGGCCCTGATCTCGCCGGCTACCGGAAAACCCGGAAAGGCCGGCGCGAAAGCGATGCGCAGGGTCTTGAGATTGACCTCCGGGGTGCCCTCGACAGGCACCGGGGCAAGGTCGGTGTCGCTGCCATCCGGTCCTGCAATGATCCTCAGGATCAGCGCCAGATCTTCGACGTTGCGGGCCAGCGGACCGATGCAGGACATCAGCCGTACGCCGCGCGGTACGCCACCGGGATTGGGAAAGGCGCCGGCCAGGGAGACGCGATGCTCGGTCGGCTTGAGCCCGTAGACGCCGCAAAAGGCTGCCGGCAGGCGGATCGAATCCTGCATGTCGGTGCCGAGTTCGAATGACGTCATGCCCGCGCAAAGTGCTGCCGCCGCTCCCCCGCTGGAGCCGCCGGCGGTGCGCGATAGATCCCACGGATTACGGGTGCGGCCGAAAAGCGGGTTGTTCGACTGCCAGTCGCCCAGCATCGTTGCGACATTTGTCTTGCCGACCAGCACGCCGCCGGCCGCCTTCAACCTGAGAACGACCGGGCTGTCTTTTCTCGCCACATAGTCGGCAAAAGGCGGGAAGCCGACCGTCGTCTTCATCCCCAGTGTTTCGTGAGTGTCCTTCAGCGTGAACGGCACGCCGTGCAGCGGCCCGAGAGCGTCGCCGCGCGCCTGCGCTTCGTCGGCCTTCTTCGCGCGAGCGCGAGCCCCTTCCCTGTCGAGCGTGACGACCGCGATGACCGCCTCATTATGCCTGTCGATCTCAGCCAAATGCGCGTCCAGCGCTTCCACGGCGGAAATCTTGCGGTCGCGGATCGCGGCAGCCAAGTCTCTGGTGGAGGAAAAGACGAGGTCCATGACCAATGCTCCGGCTTGCTAGCGGCGCCAGCCTCACCAAATGGCGGACTACGGCGCGTCTTCAAGCCGAGTTCAGCATTCGAGGACAGGTGGTGCTTGATCGGAATTGCGCTGCGAGGGTCTGTTGAGGGGCGCTGTCCCGCGATGTTGCCGCGATAGCGAGGGAGCTACACGGCCAGCGCCAGTCTTGCCGGTTCCGGCGCAAATGGACGAGTGGTCATGCCGTCTCTGGTAATGGTGACGAAGCTAGAGGGCGGGATCGGCTGCCAGTCGCCGCCATCACGGTCGAAAGGCTCCGACATCAGGCATCGCCCGCCGCCGTTGCGGAAGACGGAGGTGTAGAGCGTCGGCGCGTGGGCATCGGTCGCATAGCGCACCGCATGGAGCGATTCGCCGTCCGACAAGGCGGCGGTAAGTCTCAGCGCCGGTTCGAAGCCGGCGCGGCGCGAGGCGTCGATCACCCGCGCCGTAGCGCGCGACACCGCGCCTTGCGGATCGCCCGCCAGACCCTCGTCGATCATCAGGAGAAAGAAAAGTTCGGAATCGGTGGTGCCCTCGCGCCGATCGAAGACATCGTCGGAGAGCGCGTTTTCCAGCGCGCGGCGGATTCTTTCGAAGCCGCCGATCTGGCCGTTGTGCATGAACGACCAGCGGCCGGCAGTGAAGGGATGACAGTTCATGCGGCTGGTGGCGCCGCCGGTCGAGGCGCGCACATGGGCCAGGAACAGGCCGGATTTGATCTGGCGGCACAGGCTCTTCAGATTGGGATCGGACCAGGCCGGCAGGATGTCGCGATACAGGCCCGGTTCGGGCCGGTCGCCGTACCAGGCGAGACCAAAGCCATCGCCATTGGTCGGCGACTTGGCTTCCTGGGCGCAATGACTCTGGGCGATCAGCGAATGGCAGGGCGCCGTGACGATGTCTTCCAGGAAAACCGCTTCGCCAAGGTAGGCCGCCCACCGGCACATCTGCTTAATCCCCCCTCAGGCGCGATCCATTCGAGCCGCAGGCTCCTTGATCGCGTGTGTGCCTCTGTTGTGCGTGCGCTCATAGAGCTCGCGGACGATTCGGCTGGCCGTAGTCTCACACAGAAACGGCAAGAAAGCGTGAACGAGTGCGGCGAACGCTGCCATGAACAGACGCGAGCAGAACCACGCCGCGAAAGCCATATGGCTGAAATAGGTCTCGCCCACCTTGGCCGGGTGAGAGGTAAAGAGCCTTGCAAGCCGTGTCGTCATGGTGATCCCTCCTGGCTGGGTAAGCCCCCGATGCTGAGTATTCTGGCACGAGCTTTCGGTTCATCGGTCCCAAATCATCCTTGTGTTTGGCCAAATAATGGGACAAGCATCCCACATGTCTCTGGAAATCGATGAGATCGACCGAAGATTGCTGGCCGAGTTGCAACGCGACGGCACGCTGTCGGTCGACCAATTGTCGGAAAGAGTGTCGCTGTCGCGCAACGCCTGCTGGCGCCGCGTCAAGCGGCTCGAGGAAGACGGCGTCATCACCGGCCGGGTGGCGCTGGTCGATGCCGACAAGCTTGGCTTTGGCCTTTCGGTGTTCATCCTGGTCCGGACCTCCAATCATGATCCGGACTGGCTGCAAAAATTCCGGGCGGCAGTGAGCGGCTTTCCCGAGATCACCGGCGTCTACCGCATGTCCGGCGACCTCGATTATGTATTGCGTGCCCGCGTCGCCGACGTGAAGGCGTATGACCGGCTCTATCAGCGACTTATCGCCAAGGTGGCGCTGTCGGATGTTTCGGCGTCCTTCGTCATGGAGGAGATCAAGGAGACGACCATCGTCCCCGTAGAACTGCGCTGAAACGGAACTGCGCTGAAAGAAAGCCGTTGATAGTCTGGCCGCCGAGTTGACTGAATCGGCGTTGACAGCGATAGGATCAGCCTCATGCGCGCAGCACTCTACACTTCCTCCGTCATCGGTCCGTCCGTCGGCTTCATCAGGCTGCCGCACGGTGAAGGCCTGCCGCTTCCCGCCTATGAAAGCCCGGGCGCCGCCGGCATGGATCTGCGCGCCGCGGTGCCGGACGACCGGCCGCTGCTGATCCTGCCGGGAAAACGCGCGCTGGTGCCGACCGGGCTGATCCTGGAGATTCCGGAGGGGGTGGAAGGCCAGGTCCGGCCACGCTCGGGCCTCGCCTTCAAGCACGGGCTTACCTGCCTCAACACGCCGGGCACCATCGACAGCGACTATCGCGGCGAGGTCAAGGTGCTGCTGATCAATCTTGGCGACGAGGATTTCGCGGTGACGCGCGGCATGCGGATCGCGCAGATCATCTTCGCCCCGGTGACGCAGGCGACGGTCGATGAGCGCAGCTTGGCCGGCGGAACGACGCGCGGCTCCGGCGGCTTCGGATCGACCGGCACGGCCTGATGTCTGGGTCGTATTTCACTCATATTGAACCATTCTGCAGGGTTAATTCGAGCCAAATCCTTCGGCCTTCGGACTTGGCCGTGCCACCAGCACGGCCCACGCCGAAGGCCTCGACCTTGACCCGAATTCCCTCCGGCAGAATGGTTCAATATGAGTGAAACACGATCCCTTCCCAAACTCGTCATCTTCGATTGCGACGGGGTTCTGGTCGACACCGAGAATCTGGCCAATCGGCGCCTCGCCGAATGGCTCAGCGCCGCCGGCTACCCGGCAAGCTTCGAATATTGCCGCAAGAACTTCTCCGGCCGCGCCATGGTCTCGGTGCAGAAGGAAGTCGAGGCGACCGGCGCCAGCCTCGGCGCCGATTTCGTCGACCGTTGGAACGCCGGTCTGCCGGACCTGTTCGCGCATGGCGTCGAAGCCGTCCCCTATGTCAGGCAGTTCATCGAAGCCGTGCACGCTGCCGGCATCGCAACTTGCGTCGCTTCGTCGGCGCGGGTGAGTAAAATGCACATCACGCTCGGCCAGACCGGGCTGCTGCCGCTGTTCGAGCGTGCACTGTTCAGCTCGACCATGGTTTCGCGCGGCAAGCCTTTTCCCGACCTGTTCCTGCATGCCGCAAGCACGATGGGCTTCCCGCCAGCCGACTGCATCGTCATCGAGGACAGCGTCGCCGGGACATTAGCCGGCATTGCCGCCGGCATGCGCGTATTTTCCTACTACGGCGACCCGCATTCCGACCGCGTCGGCCTGACCGAGGCCGGCGGCATCCTGTTTGACGACATGCGCGAGCTGGCCGGGCTGGTGCCGATCCCCTGATCTGGTCTTCAGGTTTTTATCCGGCTGGACGCGCCAGGCGCCCATGCTAGCTTGCCAATGTTCGACAGTGGGAGGCGCCCAGCCTATGAACTCGATCCTGTTTCGCTTCACCCTCGCCTGCTTGCTGCTGCCGTGTCTGTGGGCCGCGGCCGGCGCGCAGGGCGTCAGCTTCCCGGACCTTGGCAGCACCCTCCCCGGCCACGAGAACACGACCTATCTCGACCTCGCCAGGATGGTCATTCCCGATCTGGCGGCGGACAAGGATGGCTTCTACCGTGGTTCCATGCCGATCGAGATGCGCCATATCGAAGGTGGGGATAGCGGTGGCTCGCCGCCCGAAACGTCGGGCTTTTCCGATGCTGGCGTGCTCCAGATCAGGGCCGGCGGCAAGGAACGGCTGGCCATGCTGTTCGACCTCGGCAGTTCCTCCGACAGCGCAGAGGGCTTTGCGGTGCTGGCGCTCTACGATCTTGCCGGCAAGCCGAGACTGCTCGACGCTGTCAATGTCGCCGTCGACCGGAGCACCTATTTCCGCGATCCGGGCAAGCTTTCGATCGGGCTAGGCGATGACGTCATCATCACCCTGAGCACGCATTTCAATTCGAGCCAGGGCTATGTGAGCACGCCGCTGATCCTGGTCCGCGACGACAGGTTCGAGCTGATCGACATGATCTCTACGTTCGACGAGTCCCTGTGCGCCTACAGGCGCACGCAGGAGTTGGCGTTTCAGACCGTTGCGGAAGGCCAGCCCTATGCGGCCATCAAGGCGACGGTGACCGATGCCACCATGCCGAATGGCGAAAGCTGCGACGATGCGGCGCCCGAGGCTTCCTCGCGCGACATCTCCGTCACCTACCATTGGGACGGGACCGCATACGTCAAGGGGTCCGACGCACTGGACAAATTGGCAGGAGAGAACGCCAATCGCTTCTGACCCAATCGCATTCGTTTGCCCGGCGGGCAGTGGCGGGATAAAATGCGCTTCGCACTCCGGGGAGCATCCATGGACAAGGGCAAAATCTTTCGCGACCTGCACAGTTCGATCTTCGTCATGCCCAACCCCTGGGACGTCGGCACGACGAAACTGCTGGCCTCCTTCGGTTTCAAGGCGTTGGCGACGACCAGCGCCGGCTTTGCCTTTTCGCGCGGCCTGCCCGATGGCGCGGTGACCTTCGAGGCGATGATCCACCACTGCCGCGAGGTGACCGCGGCGACCGGCCTGCCGGTCTCGGCCGACCTCGAGAAGGGCAAGGGCGACAGCGCGACAAGTGCCGCGGAAACTGTCTTCGCAGCCGAAGCGGCAGGCCTCGCCGGCTGCTCGATCGAGGACCACACCGGCGAGCCCGACAAGCCGATTTATGAATTTTCGCATGCCGTCGAGCGCGTCGCCGCTGCAGCGGAGGCGGCACGGGCGCTGAAGCATGACTTCGTCTTCACCGCGCGGGCCGAGAATTTTCTGTGGGGCAGGCCAGACATCGACGACACGATCAAGCGGCTGCAGGCCTTCGAGAAGGCCGGCGCCGACGTGCTCTACGCGCCAGGCCTCGGCGATATCGAGACGGTGCAAACCGTCTGCTCGGCTCTGACCAAGCCGGTCAACGTCATGGTCAGGCCCGGCTTCACCGTCGCCGATCTTGCCCTGGTAGGGGTCAAGCGCATTTCGCTCGGGCCCTGGCTGACCAATTATGCCTTCGGCATGCTGGAAACGGCGGCGCGTGAGATCCAGCAGGACGGCACCTTTGGCTTCACCCGCACCGCCATGCCGTTCGGCAAGCTGCAGGCGTTGTTTGCCGAATCTTCAGCTTAGATAGGGCCCAACGCATGACGCTCAGCGTCGTCGACATGCACACCGGCGGCGAGCCGCTGCGGATCGTCACCGGTGGTTATCCAAGGATTCCTGCAGGCACGATCCTGGAAAAACGCGCCTATGTGCGCGATCACCTCGATCATCTCAGGAAGATTCTGATGTTCGAGCCGCGCGGCCATCACGACATGTATGGCGCGCTGCTGGTGGAACCCGACCTGCCCGGCGCCGACCTCGCCGTGCTGTTCATGCACAATGAGGGCTATTCGACGATGTGCGGCCACGCCATCGTCGCGCTCGGCCGCTACGCCGTCGACGAGGGACTGGTGGCGCGGCAGGAGCCGCTGACGACAGTCAACATCGAGGCGCCGTGCGGACTGGTCGTCGCCTCGGTCGAGGTGCAAGACGGCAAGGCCGGTGCTGTATCGTTCGAAAGCGTGCCGGCCTTTCTGTTCGCCCGCGACCAGCAGGTCGAATTGCCGGGCTTCGGGGCAATCAGCTTCGACATCGCCTATGGCGGCGCCTTCTATGCGCTCGCCGATTGCCGGCAGTTCGGGCTGGTGTTCGGCGAAAACCGCGTGCGTGATTTCGTCGATGCGGCGACGGCGCTGACGGAGAGGCTGAAGAGAGTATTCCCGCTGTCGCATCCGGACCATGCCGACCTTGCCTTTCTCTACGGCACCATCCTGACCGACGGACAGGACGCATATTCCGATAGCCCGACCAAAAACATCTGCGTCTTCGCCGACGCCGAGGTCGACCGTTCGCCAACCGGATCGGGCGTCGCCGCGCGGCTGACGGCAATGCATGCCAAGGGCGAAATCGCCGGCCAGACGCGGGTGTTCGAGAGTGTTGCAGGCTCGCGCTTTTCCGGCAGCGTGGCGAGGACCGCGAAAGCCGGGCCGCATGATGCCATCATCGCCCGCGTCGGCGGCCGCGCCTTCTACAGCGGCCGGGCCGAATTCATCGTCGAACCCGAGGACGAGTTGGGACGTGGTTTTCTTTTACGCTAGCGCCGGCCCCGAGAAACCGAACCAAGCGTACCGTTGGGTACGCCCCGGAAGCGCAGGCCATCGGCATTCGCAGGCCGGCCTCACCTGAGCATCAGCACTCCTACGCTGCTTCCCGCGCCGAGATCGCCTTGTGCAGGTGCACCATCATGGCGGCGGCGAACAGCGGCGTCAAAAGGTTGAGCAGCGGCACCGCGAGGAAGGCAGCGACAACCAGCCCGGCGAGAAACACCGTGACGGCATGTTTTTTGCGCAATGCCCGGGCCTCGGCCTCCGGGCGAAAGCGCATGGCGGCGAATTCGAAGAATTCGCGTCCCAGCAGATAGCCGTTGACGATGAAGAAGGCAGCGATGTTGATGCCCGGCACCAGCAGAAGCAGCAAGGCCAAAAGGTTGCCGACGATGACGACGCCGAAGAATCTTATCGCCAGCACCAGCGAGCGCAGCGCCGGCATGGCGCGGCCGGGCGGGTCATTGGGATAGTCCGTGCGCTCGACCAGTTCGGCGGCGTCGTCGAGGAACAGGCCGGCGATGATCGCCGTCACCGGCGCGATCAGCAGCGCCAGACCCAGCGCCAGTCCGGTCCCGGCGACGATGAAGCCAAGCCATCCGGCCCAGGACGGCAGGGCGGGCAGCCATGCGTCGATCCATGGCCAGGCCAGCCATTCGAACAGGCCCTCGATGGCGAACCAAAGCGCGGCGAGCGCCAGCAAGGTCAGGCCCAACGTTTTTACGAACACCGAGCGGAATTCGGGCGAGAACAGCTGGCTGGCGGCGGCGCGGGCGGCGCTGGAGATCACGGCGTTTCCAATTCCATGTTGAACATCTGCGAAATAAGCGGAGACACGAGAAGTCACAAGCGCAACCAAAAGGGCGCAACCCAAGGGCACAACCAAGTGCGGCGTCACGCCATTCAAAAATCACGGCCTAGGCAAAGCCGCATCAAATCGCTAGACCCGCCCGCGGCCGGCATGCCAGAAAGCCGGTGGTTTTTCGCGGAGACATGATTGATGCCGAACTATGACGTGCTTTGTATCGGTAATGCCATTGTCGACATCATCGCCCAGTGCGACGAGGCATTCCTTGAGACGAACGGCATCATCAAGGGCGCGATGAACCTGATCGACACGAGGCGCGCCGAACTGCTCTACAGCCGCATGGGCCCGGCCATCGAAGCCTCCGGCGGCAGCGCCGGCAACACGGCGGCGGGCGTCGCCAGCTTCGGCGGCCGCGCCGCCTTCTTCGGCAAGGTTTCGAACGACACGCTCGGCGAAATCTACGCCCATGACATGCACGCCCAGGGCGTGGCCTTCGACACCAGGCCGCTCAATGGCCAACCGCCGACGGCGCGCTCGATGATCTTCGTCACGCCGGACGGCGAGCGCTCGATGAACACCTATCTCGGCGCTTGCGTCGAGCTCGGTCCGGAGGATGTCGAGGCGGATAAGGCGTCGGGCGCCGCCGTCACCTATTTCGAGGGCTATCTGTGGGACCCGCCGCGCGCCAAGGAAGCATTCCGGCAGACGGCGAAGCTCGCCCACGCAGCCGGGCGCGAAGTGTCGATGACATTGTCGGATTCGTTCTGCGTCGACCGCTACCGCGAGGAGTTTCTGGAGCTGATGCGCTCGGGCACCGTCGATATCGTCTTTGCCAATAGCCACGAGATCAAGTCGCTGTACCAGACCGCCTCCTTCGACGAGGCGCTGGCCCAGATCCGCAAGGATTGCAAGATCGCCGCCGTCACCCGCTCCGAAAAGGGCTCGGTCATCGTGCGCGGCTACGAGACCGTCACCATCAATGCGACGGAAATCCGCGAACTGGTCGACACCACCGGCGCCGGCGACCTCTATGCCGCCGGCTTCCTCTACGGCTACACACAAGGCCGCAGCCTGAAGCATTGCGGCGATCTCGGCTCGCTGGCGGCCGGGCTGGTGATCCAGCAGATCGGGCCAAGGCCGCGGCAGAATTTACGCCACGAGGCTGAGCAGGCAGGCCTGATTTAGGAAGAGGCGCTCGCGCCTCAGGCCCCCGCCGTATATGCGGCAATCGCCGCCATGTTGACGATGTCGCTGTCCTTGGCGTTGAGCGAGACGATCTGAACCGGCTTGTCCAGGCCGACCAGCAGCGGGCCGATAACGGTCGAGCCGCCGAGCTCCTGCAGCATCTTGGTCGAGATCGAGGCCGAGTGAAAGGCCGGCATGATCAGCACATTGGCCGGGCCGGTCAGCCGGATGAACGGGTATTGCGCCATGGCGCGTGCGCTGAGCGCCACGTCGGCGGCCATCTCGCCGTCATATTCGAAATCGACGCGCCGCTTGTCGAGGATGCGCACCGCTTCCTGGATGCGTTCGGAGCGCTCGCCCTGCGGATGGCCGAAGGTGGAATAGGCAAGCATGGCCAGCCGTGGCTCATAACCCATGCGGCGGGCAAAGCCGGCGGCCTCCTCGGCGATGTCGGCGATCTGTTCGGCATTTGGCATGTCATGCACGGCGGTGTCGGCGACAATCACGGTTCGGCCCCGCGCCAGCACGATCGAGGCGCCGATGACACGGTGGCCGGGCTTGGCGTCGATGATGCGGCGGATGTCGTCGAGCGCCGTCGAGTAGTTGCGGGTGACGCCGGTGACGATGCCATCGGCATCGCCCAGCGCCACCATGCAGGCGGCGAAATGGTTGCGGTCATTGTTGATCAGGCGCTGGCAGTCGCGAAACAGAAAACCCTTGCGCTGCATGCGCTCGTACAGATAGTCGGTGTAGACGCCGTTGCGGCGCGACAGCCTGGCATTGATGATCTCGATGCCTTGCTTGTTCAGTTCGATGCCGGCGTTCCTGGCGTTCTCCTTGATGATGTCGTCGCGGCCGAGCAGGATGGCGGTGCCGAGCCGCTGGCTCACATAGGAGACGGCAGCGCGCATCACCTGCTCCTCCTCGCCCTCGGCGAAAACGATGCGCTTGGGCTGGCGGCGCACGCGGTCGTAGATGCGCTGCAGGGTCGAGGCGATCGGATCGCGGCGGGCGGAAAGCTCCTGCGCGTAGCGGTCGAGGTCGAGGATCGGCTTGCGCGCGACGCCGGATTCCATCGCGGCCTTGGCAACCGCGATCGGAATGGCCGAGATCAGGCGCGGGTCGAACGGCACCGGGATGATGTAGTTGGGGCCGAATTTCGGCCGCATGCCCTGGTAGGCGGCGGCGACGTCGTCAGGCACATCCTGGCGCGCCAGTTCGGCGAGCGCACGCGCCGCGGCGATCTTCATGTCGTCATTGATGGTGGTCGCCCGCACGTCCAGCGCGCCGCGGAAGATGTAAGGGAAGCCGAGCACGTTGTTGACCTGGTTCGGATAGTCCGAACGGCCGGTGGCCATGATGGCATCGGCGCGGATTTCGGCGACTTCCTCCGGCGTGATCTCCGGATCGGGGTTGGCCATGGCGAAGATGATCGGCTTCTCGGCCATGGACTGCACCATCCTGGTGGTCAGCGCGCCCTTGGCTGAGAGGCCGAGGAACACGTCGGCACCGTCGAGCGCCTCGGCCAGCGAGCGCGCGTCGGTCTTGACGGCATGCGCCGACTTCCACTGGTTCATGCCTTCGGTGCGGCCCTGGAAGACGACGCCTTTGGTGTCGCACAGGATGATGTTTTCGGGCGCAAAGCCCATCGCCTTCATCAGCTCGATGCAGGCGACGCCGGCGGCACCGGCGCCGTTGCAGACCATTTTGGTGGTCTTCATGTCGCGGCCGGTGATTTCCAGCGCGTTGATCAGGCCGGCCGCCGAAATGATGGCGGTGCCGTGCTGGTCGTCATGAAAGACCGGTATGTCCATCAGTTCGCGCAGCCGCTGCTCGATGATGAAGCATTCCGGCGCCTTGATGTCTTCCAGATTGATACCGCCGAACGACGGCCCAAGGAAACGCACGCAATTGATGAACTCTTCGGCATCCTCGGTGTCGACCTCGAGATCGATCGAATCGACATCGGCGAAGCGCTTGAACAGCACCGCCTTGCCTTCCATCACCGGCTTGGCGGCCAGCGCGCCGAGATTGCCGAGGCCAAGGATGGCGGTGCCGTTTGAGATGACGGCGACCATGTTGCCGCGCGCCGTGTAGTCGAAGGCGCGGCTGGGATCCTCGGCAATGGCAAGCACCGGAACCGCGACGCCCGGCGAATAGGCGAGGCTGAGGTCGCGCTGGGTGGCCATCGGCTTGGTGGCGACGATCTCCAGCTTGCCCGGGCGGCCCATGGCGTGGAATTCCAGCGCCTCCTGCGCACTGACGGAGGGGCCGTTGCTTTCGGTTTTCTTGGCCATGATGCTTTCGATTTCCTCACCCGTGCAGCACCTCGTTGAGACGGGCGCGGTGCTTTCTTTTGTGGAACGTTCGGGATTAAGGCTACACTTCGCCGCTGTAAACCGCCAAGCAGATGGCTTGGGAAATTTTGGAAGCAACTTCTTGAACGACGAAACGCCCATTCGCAGCGACAGCGCTACGCCGGCCTTTGCGCCGGCAACGCCGATGATGGAGCAGTATATCGAGATCAAGGCGGCGAACCCGGATTCGCTGCTGTTCTACCGCATGGGCGATTTCTACGAGCTGTTCTTCGACGACGCCGAGAAGGCGAGCCGGGCGCTCGGCATCGTCCTGACCAAGCGTGGCAAGCACCAGGGCCTCGACATCCCGATGTGCGGCGTGCCGGTGCATGCCGCCGACGATTATCTGCAGAAGCTGATTGGACAAGGGTTCCGCGTCGCCGTCTGCGAGCAGATCGAGGATCCGGCAGAGGCGAAGAAACGCGGCGGCAAATCGGTGGTGCGCCGCGACGTGGTGCGGCTGGTAACGCCCGGCACCATCACCGAGGACAAATTGCTGGCGCCGTCGGAATCGAGTTTCTTGATGGCACTTGGCCGGGTCAAGGGCGGAGCCGAACAAAGAAGCGGGGATCGCGGCAGCGCGACAGGGAACCAAGGAAGTTTTGCGCTGGCCTGGATCGAGATCTCGACCGGCGCCTTCCGCGTTGCCGAGACCAGCGCCGACCGGCTGCTCGCCGATGTCTTTCGCGTCGACCCACGCGAGCTGATCGTCGCCGAACCGGTATTTTACGATCCGGAGCTGAAACCGGTGTTCGATGTGCTCGGCCGCATCGCCAGTCCGCAGCCGCCGAGCCTGTTCGACTCGGCGTCGGCCGCCGGACGCATCGCCCGTTTCTTCGAGGTGGCGACGCCGGACAGTTTCGGCACGTTTTCCCGCGCCGAGCTGTCGGCGATCTCAGGCGCCATCGCCTATGTCGAGAAGACGCAGAAGGCCGAGCGGCCGCCGCTGTCGCGGCCCGAGCGCGAGGAGCAGGGTTCGACGCTGTTCATCGATCCGGCGACACGCGCCAATCTGGAACTGCTGCGCACGCTGTCCGGCAGCCGCGAGGGCTCGCTGTTCAAGGCGATCGACCGCACGGTGACCGGCGGCGGCGCGCGGCTGCTCGCCGACCGGCTGATGGCGCCGCTGACCGATCCGGCGGCAATTGGCGCAAGGCTGGATTCGGTGTCGTTCTTCCGGTCCGAGACACGGCTGTGCCAGGCGGTGCGGGCGAGCCTGAAGAGCGTCGCCGACATGCCACGCGCGCTGTCGCGGCTGGCGCTCAACCGCGGCGGCCCGCGCGATCTCGGCGCGCTGCGTGCCGGGTTCGAGGCCGCCGGCGCTATTGCCGAACTGTTTGGGACGACCGCCCTGTCGCCAGAATTGGCGGCGGCGCTGGCGGCGATCGAGGCGCTGCCGCGCCCGCTGGCCGAGCATCTGACACGGGCGCTCGCCGACGAGCTGCCGCTGCTCAAGCGCGACGGTGGCTTCGTCCGTTCCAGCTACAACGCCGAGCTCGACGAGATGCGAGCGCTGCGCGATGAATCGCGCAAGGTGATCGCCGGGCTGGAGCGCTCGCTGATCGACGAAACCGGCATCCGCTCGCTGAAAATCCGGCACAACAATGTGCTTGGCTACTACATCGAAGTCACCGCCAACAACCATGCGATCATGACGAGCAGCGACGGGGCGAAGGCGCGCTTCATCCATCGCCAGACGATGGCCAACGCCATGCGCTTCACCACGACCGAACTGGCCGAGCTGGAATTGAAGATCGCCAATGCCGCCGACCGGGCGCTGGCGATCGAGCTTGCCGCCTTCGACAGGCTGACGGCGGAAGCCGTCGGCGAGGCGGACAAGATCCGCGCCGGCGCCGAAGCACTCGCCGTGCTCGACGTGTCGGCGGCGCTGGCGCTGCTTTCCGAAAGCGAGGCATGGTGCCGACCCATCGTGGACGCGAGCCTCGCCTTCGCCATTTCGGGCGGGCGGCATCCGGTGGTGGAACAGTCGCTGCGGCGTTCGGGCGAAGGACCGTTCGTCGCCAATGATTGCGATCTGTCGCCGGAAGGCAATGCCAAAAACGGCGCGATCTGGCTGCTGACCGGCCCGAATATGGGCGGCAAATCGACCTTCCTCAGGCAGAACGCGCTGATCGCCATCCTCGCCCAGACCGGCTCGTTCGTGCCGGCGGCATCAGCCCATATCGGCGTCGTCGACCGGCTGTTTTCACGTGTCGGCGCCTCCGACGACCTGGCGCGCGGCCGTTCGACTTTCATGGTCGAGATGGTCGAAACGGCGGCGATCCTCAACCAGGCCGGCGAACGCGCGCTGGTGATCCTCGACGAGATCGGCCGCGGCACCGCCACCTTCGACGGCCTGTCGATCGCCTGGGCGGCGGTCGAGTATCTGCACGAAAAAAACCGCTGCCGGGCGATCTTCGCCACCCATTTCCACGAAATGACTGCGCTGGCCAGCAAGCTCGCTCGACTGCACAATGTCACCATGCGGGTCAAGGAATGGGAAGGCGACGTGGTCTTCCTGCACGAGGTCGGCAAGGGTGCCGCCGACCGCTCCTACGGCGTGCAGGTGGCGCGTCTGGCCGGCTTGCCGGAGGCGGTGGTCGGGCGGGCCAGGGAAGTGCTGCACCAACTGGAAGCTGGCGAGGTTTCAGGCAAGGCCAATCGGCTGGTCGACGATCTGCCGCTGTTTTCGGTGGCGGTGAAACGGGAAGCGCCGAAGCCGGTGAAGGACGATGCACTGGGCGCCGCGCTCGGCGCGATCAACCCCGACGAGATGACGCCGCGGGAGGCGCTGGAGGCGCTGTATCGGCTGAAGGGAATGGCGGGGAAGTAGAGTGGGCTTCGTAGGATAGCGCTCTACGGCGCCCCCCTCTGTCCTGCCGGACATCTCCCCCACAGGTGGGGAGATCGGCAGCTTCGCCGTCCCGCTCCTCTTTCAACGTTGGCGAATTGGCGAAAGCCGAGATGACGGCCGATCTCCCCACCTGTGGGGGAGATGTCCGGCAGGACAGAGGGGGGCGCCGTAGAACGCTACCTTGGCTTCTGGTCCCGCCCTCCCCTCAAATCATCGCCAAGCCCGACTTGCGCCGCGGCGGCGGGAAGGCGCGGTCGATTTCGGCGAAATCCTCACGCGTAAGCTCGATGTCGAGCGCCGCGACATTCTGGCGGATATGCTCCTGCTTGCTGGCCTTTGGAATGGCGATGACGCCGTCCTGTGCCATCACCCAGGCCAGCGCCAGCTGAGCCGGCGTCGCATCGTAGCGGGTGGCGATGGCTTCGAGGCTGGCGTTGCGCGCCAATACGCCCTGGTCGACCGGCGAATAGGCCATCAGCGGAATGCCACGCTGCCGGCTCCAGGGCGCAAGGTCGAATTCGGGGCCGCGCTGGGACAGATTGTAGAGGATCTGGTTGGTCTGGACGCCGTCGCCGGCCGGCAGGCTGACCAGTTCCTCCATCTCATGAGTGTCAAAATTGCTAACGCCCCAGTGGCGGATCTTGCCGGCTTTTTTCAACGCTTCGAAGGCCTCGACCGTTTCCGCCAGCGGCACGCTGCCGGGCCAGTGCAGCAGATAGAGGTCGATGCGGTCGGTGCGCAGATGCCTGAGGCTTGCCTCGCAGGCAGCCGGCACGCCGGTGCGCGAGGCGTTGGACGGCAGCACCTTGGAAACCAGGAACACCTCGTCGCGGTGCCCGGCAATAGCATCCGCCACCACTTCCTCGGCGCCGCCGCTGGCATACATTTCGGCGGTGTCGATCAGCGTCATGCCGAGATCCAGCCCAAGCTTCAGGGCATTGACCTCATCGGCATGGCGGCGGGCGTCCTCGCCCATTTTCCAGGTGCCTTGACCGAGCACGGGAACGGCTTCGCCCGAGGGCAATGTTGTGGTTCTTATCGTTGACGGCATGGCGTGCTCCAGTCGAGGCCCGATGGCAGCCGGGGAGAAATCCAGATCAAAGTCCTTCCCGCTCTGATGCTACTTCACCGGATGGGCGGCCAGCCAATCCTGCATCTGCTTGATCTCGGCTTCCTGCGCCGCGATCACCGCTTCGGCCAGCTTGCGCATTTCCGGATCTTTGCCATTGGCAAGCTCGACCTTGGCCATGTCGATAGCCGCCTGGTGATGCGGGATCATGCCGCGGGCGAAATCGACATCGGCATTGCCGGAATATTCGATCGCCGTCATCGCGCTGTGCATCTTGTCCATCGCCGCCTTGTAGCTGTCGGTCGAGGCACCCTGCGCGCCCATCGCCCCCATGTCGTGCGCCCCCATGTCGTGTTTCGTCTCCTGGGCTTGCGACGGAATGCTTTCCAGGAAAACGGCAAGCAGCATTCCGGCCGCCATCAGCAGCAGCACGATCTTCTTGGCCAACGTCATTCATGATCTCCTTTTTGAACGAGTTCCTATCTGGGGACTTGGCTCAGAGTTTCAACGTCCTGAGCCGCAACGCGTTGGTGATCACCGAAACCGAGGACAGGCTCATCGCCGCTGCCGCCAGCATCGGCGACAACAGTGTGCCGGTGAGCGGATAGAGCACGCCGGCGGCGACCGGCACGCCAAGCACGTTGTAGAGGAAGGCGAAGAACAGGTTCTGGCGGATGTTGCGGATCGTCGCCTGGGCGAGCGTGCGGGCTCGGACGATGCCGTTGAGATCCCCCTTGACCAGCGTGATCCCGGCGCTTTCGACCGCGACATCGGCGCCGGTGCCCATGGCGATGCCGACATCGGCGGCGGCCAGCGCCGGCGCGTCGTTGACGCCGTCGCCGGCCATGGCGACGCCGCCGCCGCTGGCGCGCAACTCCTCGACCAGCGCGCTCTTCTGTTCCGGCAGCAGGCCGGCACGCACCTCGTCGATGCCGAGTTTGCTTGCGATGGCCTTCGCCGTGCGTTCGCATGCCATCGACGACGCCCGTGGAGAGGGTGTCCGTCCGCCCCATACCCAGCGCCGCGAAAACGCGCTATAGACGCCGCCAAAACGGTGAGGCCGAACGGCACTTATGGCAAGAATCTCTCTAAAGCTCGACGAACTGATCGACGGCGAAGCCCTGCGCCGCGAGATGACCGCGCTGACTGAGGCTACGGTAGGCGACGGCTCCGGCAAGGCTGCGCGTGCCGGTGTTCTCCAGCTTCTCAAGGGCAGGCTGGCCGCCGGCCGCAGCATCGCCGAACGCATGCTGATGGACGACGGCAGCGGCACTGCCTGCGCCGCCCGGCTGTCGCATCTCATGGACGAAATCATCCGCGCGCTCTACGAGTTCGCCGCCACTCACGTCTATCGCGTCAAAAACCCGTCATCGGCCGAACGCATGGCCGTCGTCGCGGTCGGCGGCTATGGCCGCGGCACGCTGGCGCCGGGATCCGATATCGATCTGCTCTTCCTGCTGCCCTACAAGCAGACGCCATGGGGCGAGCAGATCGTCGAATACATGCTCTACGTGCTGTGGGATCTGGGGCTGAAGGTCGGCCACGCCACCCGCAACATCGACGAATGCCTGCGGCAGTCGCGCACCGACATCACCATCCGCACCTCGATCCTGGAGGCGCGGTTCCTGTGGGGCGAGCAGAAACTCTATGACGAGCTCTTGCAGCGCTTCGACCGCGAGGTGGTGCGCACGACCGGACCCGAATATGTGCAGGCCAAGCTTGCCGAACGCGACGAGCGTCATGCCAAGGCCGGCGAAAGCCGCTATCTGGTCGAACCCAACGTCAAGGACGGCAAGGGCGGCCTGCGCGACCTGCAGACGCTGTTCTGGATCGGCAAGTATTTCTACCGGGTCCGCACCGGCGAGGAACTGGTCGACAAGGGCGTCTTCACCGGCACCGAATACCGGGAATTCCAGAAGGCCGAGGACTTCCTGTGGGCGGTGCGCTGCCACATGCATTTCCTCATCGGCAAGGCCGAGGAACGGCTGCATTTCGACATCCAGCGCGAGATCGCCGAGCGGCTGGGCTACACCACACACCCGGGCCTGTCGGCGGTCGAGCGCTTCATGAAGCATTACTTCCTCGTCGCCAAGGACGTCGGCGATCTGACCCGCATCTTCTGCGCGGCGCTCGAGGAAGAGCAGGCCAAGCATGTGCCGGGCTTCAACCGTATCTTCCTCACCTTCTCGCGCCGCAAGCGCAAGCTTGCCGGCACGTCAGATTTCATTGTCGACAACCATCGCATCAACATCGCCGACGACCTGGTGTTCGAGCGCGATCCGGTCAATCTCTTGCGGCTGTTCTGGTTCGCCGACAAGCACGGGCTGGAATTTCACCCCGATGCGCTGAAGCTGCTGACCCGTTCGCTCGGCCTCGTCGGCAAGGCGCTCAGGCGCGACGAGGAAGCCAACCGGCTGTTCCTCGACATATTGACGTCGGACCGCAATGCCGAACTCAATCTCAGGCGCATGAACGAGGCGGGACTGCTGGCAAAGCTAATCCCGGATTTCGGCAAGATCGTCGCCATGATGCAGTTCTCGCTGTACCACCACTATACGGTGGACGAGCACCTGATCCGCTGCATCGGCGTGCTGGCCGAGATCGAGCGCGGCGACGGTGAAAAGGTCCACCCGCTTGCCCACTCGCTGATGCCGGGGCTGAAGAAAAGCCGCGAGGCGCTCTATGTCGCGGTGCTGCTGCACGATATCGCCAAGGGCCGGCCCGAGGACCATTCCGAAGCGGGCGCCCGGATCGCGCGGCGGATCTGCCCGCATATGGGGCTGTCGGCGGCCGACACCGAAACGATCGCCTGGCTGGTCGAGAACCATCTCGTCATGTCGATGACCGCGCAGACCCGCGACCTCAACGACCGCAAGACGATCGAGGACTTTTCCGCGATCGTGCAGTCGGTCGAACGGCTGAAGCTGCTGCTCGTCCTGACCGTCTGCGATATCAGAGGCGTCGGGCCTGGCGTCTGGAACGGCTGGAAGGGGCAGTTGCTGCGCACGCTCTACTACGAGACCGAATTGCTGTTGACCGGCGGGTTTTCGGAGGTGTCGCGTGCGATGCGCACCGCGGCCGCCCGCGAAAAGCTGGCCGAGGCGCTCGCCGATTGGCCGGAAAAGGCCCGCAAGCGCTATGTCGCCAAGCACTATGAGAATTATCTGCTGGCGGTCGATCTCGCCGACCAGCTTCGCCACGCCGAATTCATCCGCGAGGCGGATGCGGCGGGCAAGAAGCTCGCCACGATGATCAAGACCCATCAGTTCGAGGCGGTGACCGAGATCACCGTGCTGGCGCAGGACCATCCCCGCCTGCTGTCGGTCATTGCCGGCGCCTGTGTGGCGGCCGGCGGCAACATTGTCGACGCGCAGATCTTCACCACCTCCGATGGCCGCGCGCTGGACACCATCCTGATCTCGAGGGAATTCGACCGCGACGAGGACGAGCGCCGCCGCGCCGAGCGCGTCGGCCGCCTGATCGAGGACGTGCTGTCGGGCAAGAGCTGGCTGCCGGAAATGATCGAAAAGCGCACCAAGCCGCGGCGCGGCGCCAAGGTCTTCCGCATCCAGCCGCGCGCCGAAATCCGCAACACGCTGTCGAACCGGTTCTCGGTGATCGAGGTCGAGGGGCTGGATCGGCCGGGCCTGCTGTCCGAGATCACCGGGGCGTTGTCCGACCTGTCGCTCGACATCGCCTCGGCACACATCACCACCTTCGGCGAAAAGGTCATCGACACCTTCTATGTCACCGATCTCACTGGCCAGAAGATCGACAGCCCGACGCGGATGGCCGCCATCAAAAACAGGCTGATCGCCGTCCTCGAAGCCACCGTGCCCGAGCGCGGCGGCAAGGCCAAGGCTGCGGCCGAGTGACAGCCACCACTCATTTGTCCCAATCCTGCAGGCAGTCTCCAGACGCATGAGCCTTGTCAAAAAGTTCGCGACGGTCGCTTCCGGCACGCTGATGAGCCGCGCCCTCGGTTTTGGCCGCGAGATGCTGATGGCGGCCGCGCTCGGCACCGGGCCGATCGCCGACGCCTTCAACGCCGCCTTCCAGTTTCCCAACACTTTTCGCCGGCTGTTTGCCGAAGGCGCCTTCAACGCCGCCTTCGTGCCGCTGTTCGCCAAGGAGATCGAAACCCACGGCACCGAAGGCGCCAAGCGCTTTTCTGAAGAGGTGTTCGGCGTGCTGTTCACGGCGCTGCTGGGGCTGACCATCGCCATGGAACTGGCGATGCCGCTGATCGTGCGCTACCTGGTGGCGCCGGGCTTTGCCGACTCGCCGGGAAAGTTCGAGATGACGGTCCGGCTCGCGACCATCATGTTTCCCTATCTGATCTGCATGTCGCTCGGCGCCATGATGGCCGGCATGCTGAATTCGCTGCGCCGCTATTTCGCCGCCGCGGTGGCGCCGGTGTTCCTGAACGTCATCCTGATCGGCGTGCTCGCCTATGCCTGGCACAAGGGATCGGACGCGCGCAGCGTTGGCTTCGCACTGGCCTGGGGCGTGCTGGCGGCGGGGCTGGTGCAACTGGCGATCGTCTGGGTGGCGGTGCGCCATGCCGGCATCTCGATCGGCTTTCGCCGGCCTAGGATGACGCCCAATGTCAAGCGGCTGCTGATCCTGGCGCTGCCGGCGGCGATCACCGGCGGCATCACCCAGATCAACCAGTTGATCGGCACCGCAATCGCCTCGGCCCAGGACAGTGCGGTGTCGTCGCTCGCCTATGCCGATCGCATCTATCAGCTGCCGCTCGGCGTCGTCGGCATCGCCGTCGCCATCGTTCTCCTGCCCGAACTGTCGCGGGCGCTGAAGTCGGGCAATCTGATCGAGGCGGCCAATCTGCAGAACCGGTCGGTGGAGTTCACGCTGTTCCTGACCTTGCCGGCGGCGGCGGCACTGCTGGTCATGGCGGAGCCGATCGTCGGGCTTGTCTACGAACGCGGCGCGTTTGCCGCAAACAACTCGACGCCGATCGTGGCGGCGATCCTGGCGATCTTCGGCTTGGGGCTGCCGGCCTTCGTGCTGATCAAGGCGTTCACCCCCGGCTATTTCGCCCGCGAGGACACGCGCACGCCGATGATCTTCGCCGCTATCTCGGTGGCGGTGAACGTCACCACCGCGCTGACGCTGTTTCCGCAGATGGGCGCGCCGGGCATCGCCGTCGCCTCGGCCGTCGCCGGCTGGGTCAACGCGCTGATGCTGCTCGGCGTGCTGATCCGGCGCGGCCATTGGGGCCGCGACGTGCCGCTCATGAGACGCATCCCACGGCTGGTGCTGTCGGCCGCGGTGATGGCGACGGGGCTGTATTTTGCCGAACACTGGTTTGCCGCCCAACTGGCTTCGGGCTCGCCGCTGGTGGTCAAGGCGGCAACGCTGCTTGGGCTCGTCGCCGGCGGGGCGCTGCTCTACTTCGTCACCGCCTTCGCCATCGGCGGCGCCGATTTCGGCATGATCCGGCGCAATATCAGGCGGAAGGGCTCCCCTTCGACCAGGGAATAGTCTCCGACCCCGTCGACTACCATATCGATGTCGGCGCTGCCCCTCATTGCCCTGCCGGGCATTTCTCCCCGTAAACGGGGAGAAAGAAGCTGGCCGCCCTCGGCGCCCTTCCTGCAACGCCTGTCGTTGGCGAAACCGTCGACGGTGTGTCTTCTCCCCGTCTCTATACGGGGAGAAATGTCCGGCAGGACAATGAGGGGCGGCGCCGACCTGTCAAGCCGAGACGGGCGCAACAAGCGCGGCGCCAACAACATCGGACAAGCAATCCGACCTGAAGCAATCGCTCTGCTGCGATCGCCTACAGCCCCTTGATCGTCTACTCGCTCTCGTCCATAAGCGCGCCGTCGCAAGACTTTCGCCGCGCGCGAAACGGCCCTCCACAAGCCAGGGAAGCACCATGACCGACGCCAATCAGCCTGCCTTCAAGCCCCTCGTTTTTTCCGGCGTCCAGCCGACCGGCAATCTGCACCTCGGCAACTATCTCGGCGCCATCAAGAAATTCGTCGCCCTGCAGGACACCTCCGATTGCATCTATTGCGTCGTCGACCTGCATTCGCTGACCGCGCAGCTTGTCCATGAGGATCTCAAGGACCAGACGCGCGCGATCACCGCGGCGTTTCTCGCCTCCGGCATCGACCCGAAGAAGCACATCGTCTTCAACCAGTCGCGGGTCATGCAGCACGCCGAGCTTGCCTGGATCTTCAACTGCGTCGCCCGCATCGGCTGGATGAACCGGATGACGCAGTTCAAGGACAAGGCCGGCAAGGATCGCGAGAACGCCTCGCTTGGGCTGCTCGCTTATCCGAGTCTGATGGCGGCCGACATCCTTGTCTACCGCGCCACCCATGTGCCGGTCGGCGATGACCAGAAGCAGCATCTGGAACTGACACGCGACATCGCGCAAAAATTCAACAACGACTTTTCCGACCGCATCGCCGGCCTTGGCGTCGGCGTCGAGATGAAGGTCGGCGAGGAGACCGTGAACGGCTATTTCCCGCTGACCGAACCGATCATCGGCGGACCGGCGGCGCGTATCATGTCGCTGCGCGACGGCTCGAAGAAGATGTCGAAGTCGGATCCGTCGGACCTGTCGCGCATCAATCTGACCGACGATGCCGACAGCATCTCGAAGAAGATCCGCAAGGCCAAGACCGACCCGGAGGCGTTGCCTGGCGAATTGGACGGCCTGGCCGGCCGGCCGGAAGCCGAAAACCTGGTCGGCATCTATGCCGGTCTCGCCGAGATATCGAAGGAGGCAGTGCTGAAAGAGTTCGGCGGCCAGCAGTTTTCGGTATTCAAGCCGGCGCTGGCCGACCTTGCCGTGGAAAAGCTGGCGCCGGTCGCCGGCGAAATGCGCCGCATTTCCGGCGACCGCGCCTATGTCGACGCGGTGCTCAGGGATGGCGGCGAGCGGGCCGGCCTGCTGGCCGAGGCGACGATGAAGACCGTGCGCGACATCATCGGCCTGCTGCAGGGTTAATCTGCAGCCAATATCGCTACATCCGCCAGTCGCTTGCGGCCGGGCCGTGGCGGTGGCAGATTGCGACCGAAACCATTTGGGGTAGAGTATGGTCTCCAAACGCCTCAGCCGCGAAGCCGGCCATCGCCGCAAGTTTTTGGCGATCATCGACGACACGCCCGAATGCGAACGGGCCGTCGTCTACGCCTCGAAGCGCGCGCAGAGCACCAGCGGCGTGCTGGTGCTGCTCTATGTGATCGAGCCGGACGATTTCCAGCATTGGCTGGGTGTCGAGAAGATCATGCGCGAGGAGGCCACCGCCACCGCGCGCGCCGCACTGGACAGCTATGCCAACAAGGTGCGCCAGAAGCTCGGCATCGAGCCGGAACTGGTGGTGCGCGAAGGCAAGCCGACGGAAGAGATCCACAAATTGATCGAGGAGGACCAGGATATCGCCATCCTCGTGCTGGCCGCCGGCGCCGGCAAGGAAGGGCCGGGCCCGCTGGTCGGCGCGGTCGCCGGCAAGGGCGCCGCCTTCCCGATCCCGGTGACAGTGGTGCCGCAGAACCTGTCGGACGAAGAAATCGACAGCCTCGCCTAAGGTGTGTTGCAGAAGACCGCAAAAACATTCTCCCAGCCAGCCGTTCCGGCGATGGCTTTCGCTTGAATGTCCTGCCGATAGGGCCTATTTAGAATTATTCCAAACTATCTGCCCGAACGGGCTCGGAGACGTCCATGTTCATCCAGACCGAATCGACGCCAAATCCGGCGACATTGAAGTTCCTGCCCGGCAAGGAAGTGCTTGTCGAAGGCACCGCCGATTTCCGCGATGCCGACAGCGCCGCCGCGGCTTCGCCGCTGGCCGGCCGGCTGTTCGAGATCCCCGGCGTCACCGGCGTCTTCTTCGGCTATGATTTCGTCACCGTGACCAAGGACGGCCCCGACTGGCAGCATCTGAAGCCGGCGATCCTCGGCGCCATCATGGAGCACTTCATGTCCGGCGCGCCGGTCATGGCCAGGGCCGGCCCCGCCGCCGAGACCAGCCAGACCGGCGAATTCTACGACAAGGCCGACGAGGAACTGGTCATCACCATCAAGGAACTGCTCGACACGCGGGTGCGTCCGGCCGTCGCCCAGGACGGTGGCGACATCACCTTCCGCGGCTTCGAGAACGGCACCGTGTTCCTGCACATGAAGGGCGCCTGCGCCGGCTGCCCGTCGTCGACGGCGACGCTGAAGCACGGCATCCAGAACCTGCTCCGGCATTTTGTGCCCGAGGTGCAGCAGGTCGAACAGGTCTCTTAAGATCAAAGGACGACAATTCGCCCTTCGCGCGACACAAAAAACCGGGCCAAATTGCCCGGTTTTTTGTTTTGGGACGTCAGTTGTTGCCTAGACGGTCCGCGTATGAGCTCTAGAGAACGATGACCTTGGCGCCGACGGAGGTGCGGTCGTAAAGGTCGATGATGTCCTGGTTCATCAGCCGAATGCAGCCCGACGACATCGCCTTGCCGATCGAGTTCCACTCCGGGCTGCCATGCAGGCGGTAGCCTGAATCGCCGCCCTTGTTGAACAGATACAGGGCGCGCGCGCCGAGCGGGTTGGTCAATCCGGGATCCATGCCGCCGGCAAATTTGGCGAGTTCCGGCTGGCGCTTGATCATCGCCGAAGGTGGCGTCCAGGTCGGCCATTCGCGCTTCGCCGCGATGCGGGCGGTGCCGCGCCATTCAAAACCCTCGCGGCCGACGCCGATGCCGTAACGCATAGCCTCGCCGCCGCCCATGACATAATAGAGGAACTTGTTCTGCGTATCGACGACGATGGTGCCCGGCTTTTCACCGGTGTCGTAGCTCACGATCTGCCGGCGGTACTTGAACGGCACCTTTTCGATCGGAATGCGCGGCAGTTGATAGCCCGCATCGGTCATCGGGCCATAGTTGTTGGTGAAGATCTGCGAGCCGATGGTGCTGCAACCGGCAATTGCCGTCGACAGCGCAAGTGCCGCGACGATTGCGAATGACTTCATGCGCATGAAAAGGTCCGATGCCCCGCCCGAAAGGTAGCGGCACGAGACGGCCGCCTTGTCGCCATCATTCATGCTGGCATTTGCTTTGCTTGCCAAGCGGGCGATGCCTATATGCAGGGGCTTACATGCCGGTAAGTCCGCAGCTGTGGCTTTTCGGCAACGGCTCTCATAAGATTATGTAGGAAATTCAATGGGGCGGTAAGCCAGGCCGCCCGAAGTTAGGGAACCAATCATGAATGTCGGAGATGCCGCCCAGCGTTCCGGCCTGCCGGCCAAGACCATTCGCTACTATGAGGAGATCGGCCTCATCCGTCCGGCGCGGGCCGGCAACGGCTACCGCGATTATTCGGGCGACGACATCCACCGGCTGACGTTTCTGCGCCGCGCGCGCAATCTCGGCTTTTCCATCGACGACTGCCGCCAGCTGATGGCGCTCTACCAGGACCGCAGCCGCGCCAGCCATGACGTGCGCGAGATCGCCGCCGCGCATGTGACGGCAATCGAGGAGAAGGTGCGCGAACTGCAGTCGATGCGCTCGACCCTGCAGAAGCTGATCCATGCCTGCCACGGCGATGACCGGCCGGACTGCCCGATCCTGGACGATATCGCGGGGGCGGTTTTGCCATCAGACAAAGTCGTTCCCGCCCAGGTGTGAAGGGCGAGACCCGTAATGCCAGCCGTTTTGCAGGTTGGGATTTCCAGGGATCAAGAGGTACCGTCGACACGCTCGGCTATGGCGAATGCCTGCAGGTTCCTTGCCTTGCCGTGGTCTTCTTCGGCGTTGGCGATAATCGAGAAGAACGCCGCGCGGGCGATGTCCTTCTTTGACGCGTTCGGGTGTTCCTTCCTGGCCGCTTTGATCAATTGCTTGGGTGCCATGTCAGGCGTCACGACCCGCATCAGGGTGTCGGCTACCGCCTGCATCTCGTCCGCGTTCATCATCCACACTCCCTGGAGCCACCCGCATTCGCACAGTATCTCATATTGCTAATGTGTGGAACGTGCAGCGTCCGTTTGAGTACCAAGATTTCACGCAGAAATCACATTTCAAGCGCGCCTTGGGTGCCTTCCAGAAAACGGTTCAAACCGTGAACAAAGTCTGTCATGGTGCGCCCATGCCAATTATCTCACCGATTCCTCTCAATCCCTTGATCGATGGCCGCCAGTCGGAGCGCGCGATGCTGGTTCGGCGCGGCGTGCAGCGGCTGCTCAGGGAGATGGGCGCGCATGTGCTGCCGGAACTGTCGCTGGCGACCGGGCGCCGCGCCGACCTCGTCGCGCTGACCCGCCGGGGCGACATCTGGATCATCGAGATCAAATCCTCGATCGAGGATTTCAGGGTCGACCGCAAATGGCCGGACTACCGGCTGCACTCCGACCGCTTCTTCTTCGCCACCCATCCCGGCGTGCCCTCGGAGATCTTTCCGCAGGAATGCGGCTTTATTCTTTCCGACGGCTATGGCGCCGAAATCCTGCGCGATGCGCCCGAGCACCGCATGGCGGCGGCGACGCGCAAGGCGCTGATGCTGAGGATCGCGCGGGCCGGAGCAGCGCGGCTGCTCGCGGCGGAACTTGCCGGCGTGGCGGTGCCGGCTCTGGAGGGCGAGAGCGAGTAGCTGGAACGTTTGTGCTCTTCCTTAGCCCTTCGCACTGCCCCACATCCGCCTGCCGGCACCTTCTCACCGTATAGTGACGGGGAGAAGGGAGCTGGCCGTTAATCTTGGCGCACTTTCTGCAACGCTGGAGATTGGCGAAATCTTTTGCGAAGGCGTCTTTCTCCCCGTCTCTAAACGGGGAGAAATGCTCGGGCATTGCAATGAGAGGCGGCGCGACGTTTGACGGCTACTCTTCCTCTTGGTCCATCCCATTCGCTGCCGGCGCCATCAGCAGCACGGCGGCGCCGAGGATGGCGGCGATGAAGGAGCCGGCGAGGATGCCGACTTTCACCGCGTCCTGGAGCTCGACATTGCTGGCGAAGGCGAGCAGGCCGATGAACAGGCTCATGGTGAAGCCGATGCCGCAGAGCAGCGAAATGCCGACCATGTGCAGCCAGCCGGCATTGACCGGCAGATCGGCGAGGCCGAGCCGGATGGCAAGCGCAGAAGAACCGAACACGCCGACCAGCTTGCCGGCGACGAGGCCGGCGGCGACGCCCAGCGTCAGCGGCTCGACCAGGGTGGCAGCACTGAGGCCGGCGAGCGGGACGCCGGCATTGGCGAAGCCGAAGATCGGGACGACTACGAAGGGCACTATCCTGTGCAGGCCGTGCTCGAGCCGGTGCAGCGGTGAATGGTCTGAATCCTGGCTGATGCCGGGGGTGATTTTCAAAGGTATGGTCAGGGCCAGCGCCACGCCGGCGAGCGTGGCATGGACGCCCGATTTCAGCACAAGCACCCACAGCACGACACCAAGCAGGAGATAGGGCAGCAGCGTCAGCACCTTCATGCGGTTGAGCACGATGAGCAGAGCGATGACCGCGAAGGCGGCGCCGAGATAGGCGAGCGACAGGCCGCTCGTATAGAACACCGCGATGATGATGACGGCGCCAAGGTCGTCGATGATGGCGAGCGCGGTGAGGAATACCTTCAGCGACCCCGGCACGCGGCTGCCGAGCAGCGACAGCACGCCAAGCGCAAAGGCGATGTCGGTGGCGGTCGGGATCGCCCAGCCGGACAGGGCGGCTGGATTGTCGCGGTTGATGGCGACATAGACAAGCGCCGGCACCAGCATGCCGCCGGCAGCGGCGATGCCGGGCAGAGCGCGGCGCGGCCAGGTCGAGAGCTGGCCGTCCAGCATCTCGCGCTTGATCTCCAGGCCGACCAGCAGGAAAAACACCGCCATCAGGCCGTCATTGATCCAATGCGATACGCTGAGCGGTCCCAGATAGGCGTGAAGGGCGTCGAAATAGGTTTTGGCCAGCGGCGAATTGGCGACGACCAGCGCCAAGGCCGCGGCTGCCATCAGGACGATGCCGCCTGTCGCCTCGCTGGCCAGGAATTCGCGAAAGATGGAAGTCGGCCGCGGCTTCTGGTCCTGCATGTCGTCTCCGTCGTGTCGCCTACCAGCCGGCAGGGACAACATCACCCTGTGCGATGATGCGCAACCGCCGATGGCAGGGCAGTTCTTACAGTGCCACGCGACCTTGGCGCGCGCAAAGGACGGTCAGGCGTTAGCGCGGCGCGCGTTTGGCGAGTATCCGCTGCAGCGTGCGGCGATGCATGTTGAGACGGCGGGCCGTCTCGGAGACATTTCGGTCGCACATTTCGTAGACGCGCTGGATGTGCTCCCAGCGCACGCGGTCGGCCGACATCGGGTTTTCAGGCGGTGCGGCGCGTTCGCCCGCAGTGCGGGTAAGAGCCGCGAAAACTTCGTCGGCATCTGCCGGTTTCGACAGATAGTCGATGGCCCCGAGCTTCACCGCCGTAACCGCGGTGGCGATGTTGCCGTATCCGGTGAGGATGACGGCGCGGGCGTCGTCGCGCTTCTCGCGGATGGCGGCGACGACGTCGAGGCCGTTGCCGTCGGCGAGCCGCATGTCGACCACCGCGTAGGCTGGCGGATTGGCGCGCGCCTTGGCCACGGCCTCCTCGACGCTCTCGGCCGTCTCGACCACGAAACCCCTGGTCTCCATGGCGCGGGCAAGGCGCGTGAGAAATGGCCTGTCGTCGTCGACGATCAGCAGCGAGGTGTCCTCGCCCTCAACCATTGCGCCAATCGTTTCGTCGCCATTCATCGTCTTGACATTCCTGCTGCCCGATTTTTACGCAGATATAGTTTTGGAGCGCTATTGTCCAATTCAAGCCGTGTCAAACATGGTGGCCGAAGCCGATTCAGGATTGAGGAAGACGCTGCGCGGCCACGATATCCGCACGACGGCGCCCTCGCCCGGCTCGTTTGAATTGCGGAAATCGAGCGTGGCGCCCGAGCGTTCAAGCAGGGTCTTGGCGATGAACAGCCCCAGTCCGAGCCCGCCGCCGGCCTCGGTGCCCTGGCGTGTCGACATATAGGGCTCGCCGATGCGATCGATGATTTCGGGAGGAAAGCCCGGCCCGTCGTCGGTGATCGAGAAGGTGACCGTTGCCTCGTTCCAGCTCCAGCGCACGGTGACGCTCTTGCGGGCAAAATCGACGGCGTTCTCGACGAGATTGCCGAGGCCGTAGATGACGCCGGGATTGCGCCGTCCCACCGGTTCGGGGCCGATGCGCTCGCCGGGGCGAAGCTTGATCGAGATGCCGAAATCGCGGTGCGGGGCGGTCATCTCCTCGACCAGCGAGGTCAGCGGCAGGCGGGAGAGATGCGCCTCGCCCTCGGAGGACAGGCTGGTCAGGCGTTTGAGGATCTCGCGGCAACGCTCGCTCTGCGAGCGCAGCAGCGTCACGTCCTCGCCGTATTTCGGGTCATTGCGGAGCGCCTTCTCCATCTCCTTGGCAACAAGCGTGATGGTGGCGAGCGGCGTGCCGAGCTCATGCGCGGCGGCGGCGGCAAGGCCGTCCAGCGCCGACAAATGCTGTTCGCGCTGCAGTACCAGTTCGGTGGCGGCAAGCGCGTTGGCGAGCAGCCGGGCTTCCTCGGCCACGCGGAAGGCGTAGATCGCGGTGAAGGCGATCGAGGAAAACACCGCCATCCACATGCCAGCGACGTAAATGAACGGCATCTCCAGCGGCGCGCCCTCGTACCAGGGCAGCGGCAGATGGAAGAACACCAGCAGGCTCGCCATCACCACCACCAGCGCGCCGAGGATGGCGGTCAGGCGCAGCGGCAGCGACGTCGCCGAGATGACCACGGGCACTGTGACCAGCACTGAAAACGGATTGGTGAGCCCGCCGGTCAGGTAGAGCAGACCGGCAAGCTGCAGGCTGTCGATGGTCAGGATGGCGAAAGCCTGAAGCGGGGTCAGCCGGTGCGCCGCCGGATAGCGGAAGGTCAGCAACAGGTTCATCCAGGCCGAACAGGCGATCAGGGCGAAGCAGAGGCTGACCGGCAGCGGGAATTTCAGCCCATAGGCCACGACAAGAACCGCCAGGCTCTGACCGACAATGGCCAGCCAACGCAGCCTGATCAGCGTGTTGAGGCGCAGCCGCTGGCTTTGCTGGAAGTCGGGCGCCCGCAGGATGTTTATCATGGCCAAGGATTATAGCCGGAAAAGAATAAAGGCTAGGTCCCCCGCGGTTTGGCACGGCTGGTGGCGGTGGCGAGAAGCGGGTTCTCAGGCCAGACATGCCGGGGATAGCGGCCACGCATCTCGGCCCGCACATCGGCCCAGGAGCCGCGCCAGAAACCGGGCAGGTCACGCGTCGTCTGGATCGGCCGGTGCGCCGGTGACAATAGCTCGAGCGTCAGCGGCACCGCGCCGTTGGCGATCGCGGGATGCCGGTCGAGACCGAACAGCTCCTGGACGCGGATCGCCAGCACCGGCCATTCACCGTCATAGCGGATCGGCACGCGGCTGCCGGATGGAGGGTCGAAATGGGTCGGCGCCAGCGCCTCGATCCGGCGCTGCAGATCGTGCGGCACCAATGCCATGAGGCCGGCCGAAAGCACGCCCGGATCGATCGCGGCAAAGGACGCCGCGCCGGAAAGGAAGGGCAGCAGCCAGTCGTCGAGGCGGTCGATGAGCGCCGCGTCGGAAACATCTGGCCAGGGCGCGCCAAGACCGCGATGCAGCCAGCCGAGCCGTTGGCGCAGCGTTTCCGCCTCCTTGCCCCACGGCAAAAGCGACAGCCCGTGTTGGCGCAGGGCGTCAAGGATGGCGCGATCGGCAGCGATGCCGGCCGGCGCCGGCAGCATGCGTTCGGACAGGGTGATGGCGCCGAGGCGAACGGTTTCACGCACACGCACCGCACGCCTGTCGCGGTCGAAACTGGTTTCGCGGTTTGTCTCGATCTTGTAGGCGAGCGAAGCGCGAATGTCGGCTTCGTCTATCGCCGCCGCTGCCGTAATGCGGGCGTTCTGCGCCTTGCCCTGCAGATCGGCGACGACAAGCCAGGTTTCGCCCGCCAGCGGGTCGGCGGCGTCGAGCATGGCGCCTGAACCGTTGGCCAGCACGAAACGGCCGCGCTCTCCGCGCGCCCTGGCGACGCGATCCGGCCAGGCGTGGATGAGGAGAGCGCCGGCGCTGCCCTCCCCCCCGAGGGGAGGGTCGGCCGGTGAGCCTTGCCCAGCGAGGCGAGGGAGACGGGGTGGGGTCGGCGATGACGGGCCCGACCCAACCCCACCCCGATCCGCTTCGCGGATCGACATACCGGGGCGAACCACGGGTCTCGCCCGTCCTTCGGCCCCCCTCGAGGGCGAGGGTGAAGCCTGTTTCGCCAGCCGCTCGGCGAGCTGCCGGGCGGCGGTGGCGCGCGGCGATCTTTCGGATCGGAACCGAAGCAGCCTCCGTTCGAGGTCGGCGCCGTCACCGCCCAGGCCACGCTCGGTGAGCAGCACGGCGAGCATGGCCGCTTCGAACGCCCGGCCGGTGTTTGCCACCTCGGCGACCATGTGAGCCAGCCGCACAGGCAGTGCCAGCCTGCGCATCGCAGCACCCGATTGCGTCAGTCGCCCTGCCTCGTCAATGGCGTCGAGCGCACGAAGCAGCGCCCTTGCCTCGCTGAGTGCCGGGGCCGGCGGCGGATCGAGGAAGCAGAGGCTCGACGGGTCGGCGACACCGAAGGCTGCACAATCGAGCAGAAGTCCGGAAAGGTCCGCCTCGAGGATTTCCGGCGGCGTGAAGGCGGGAAGTGCCGCGGTCTGCTCGGCCCGCCACAACCGGACGGCGACGCCGGGCTGCGTGCGGCCGGCGCGGCCGGCGCGCTGGTCGGCGGAGGCTTTGCTGACCCGCACCGTCTCCAGCCGCGTCAGGCCGCTGGCCGGCTCGTAGCGCGGCAGGCGCGACAAGCCGGAATCGATGACGACGCGCACGCCGTCGATGGTAATCGAGGTCTCGGCGATCGAGGTCGCCAGCACCACCTTGCGGCGGCCGGACGGCGCCGGCTTGATCGCGGCGTCCTGCGCCTTGTTGTCGAGCATGCCATAGAGCGGCACGATGTCGGTGTCGGCACCGACGCGGCCTTGCAGCCGCTCGGCGGTGCGCTCGATCTCGCGCTGGCCGGGCAGAAAGGCGAGCACGCTGCCGCTCTCCTCGGCAAGGGCCGCGCGGATTGCCTTGGCCATCGCGTCCTCGATGGCGATGCCGGCCGGCCGCTCGTCGTAGCGGATGTCGACGGGAAAGGCGCGGCCTTCGCTCTCGATCACCGGGGCGCCGGAAAGCAGCCGAGCGACGCGCGCGCCGTCGAGCGTCGCCGACATGACCAGCAATCGCAGATCGGTCCGCAGCGCACCTTGCACATCGAGCGCCAGCGCCAGACCAAAATCGCCGTCGAGCGAGCGCTCGTGGAACTCGTCGAAGAATACCGCCGAGACACCGGGCAACTCCGGATCGTCGAGGATCATCCGCGACAGCACGCCTTCGGTGACGACAAGAATCCTGGTCCTCGCAGAAGTGCGGTTCTCCATCCGCATGGCATAGCCGACCGTTTCGCCGGGCTCCTCGCCGAGCAGTTCGGCCATGCGGCGGGCGGCTGCGCGGGCAGCGAGCCGGCGCGGCTCGAGCAGAATGATCTTCCCCGTGCCGAGCCAAGCTGCATCGAGCAGCGCCAGCGGCACCAGCGTCGTCTTGCCGGCGCCGGGCGGCGCCACCAGCACGGCACTGTTGCCATGGCCGAGCGCTTCACCGAGCGCCGGCAGGACGGCGGAGACCGGAAGCTCTGGCAAGGGTTTTCTGGTCATTGTTTCAGGGATGCATCCACCCAATCTCGCGGCAGGTCGGTCGCGCCCCGCATATCAGCGGTGGCGGTCGCCGCGCAACCGGGCAACGGACCAACTCAAAGCGGGGTCCACCTCCTCGCTATGGTCAAAGGCGGAAGCCACCGAGGATCACGCGGCCGAGGAGCGACAGGACGTCGGGATATTTCCTGATAGAACGGCGCGGCCAGGGCCACCGCCCAGATACAAGCGAATTATGCTGCAGCGCAGCGACGAATTCGCTTGCGTTGTTTAGTAAAAATTGCATCACTAAACAAATTACTAAACATCCGCCGCTTAACCGCGTCGTCATGTTTAGACCCCTGAGGAGGGGGTTTGAGGTTATTTGAAACCGTCATCCGGGCGCGTTTCGCAAATGGGAGGAAGGCATGAAATCGACCTTGAAACTGACGTTGGGACTGACATCGGCGATGTTTGCGTCGACCGCCGTTTCGAATGTCGCGCAGGCTGAAGATCTGACGCTTTGCTGGGCAGCCTGGGACCCGGCCAACGCGCTTGTCGAATTGTCCAAGGATTTCACCAAGGAAACCGGCATCGGCATGAAATTCGAATTCGTGCCGTGGACCAACTATGCCGATCGCTTCCTCAACGAACTGAATTCCAAGGGCAAGCTGTGCGACCTGATCATCGGCGACAGCCAGTGGATCGGCGGCTCGGCCGAGAACGGCCACTACGTCAAGCTGAACGACTTCTTCGACAAGGAGAAGATCAGCATGGACGACTTCGTGCCAGCGACCGTCGTCGGCTACTCCGAATGGCCGAAGAACTCGCCGAATTACTGGGCGCTGCCGGCCATGGGCGACGTCGTCGGCTGGACCTATCGCAAGGACTGGTTCTCCAAGCCGGAACTGCAGAAGGAATTCAAGGAAAAGTACGGCTGGGATCTCGCAGCGCCGACGACCTTCGACCAACTGAAGCAGATCGCCGAGTTTTTCCAGAAGCGCGAGATCGACGGCAAGACGGTCTATGGCGCATCGATCTATACCGAGCGCGGCTCCGAGGGCATCACCATGGGCGCCATGGACGGGCTCTACAGCTTCGGTTTCAAATATGAGAATCCCGACAAGCCATACGAGATGGACGGCTTCGTCAACTCCGAGAAATCGGTGAAGGGTCTTGAGTTCTACAAGGCGCTCTATGACTGCTGCACGCCTCCTGGAGCCTCGAACAGCTACATGGGCGAAGGCGTCGACGCCTTCAAATCCGGCCAGGTGGCGATGCACATGAACTTCGCCTTTACCTGGCCAGGCCTGCAGAAGGACGAAAATGTCGGCGGCGACAAGATAGGTTATTTCGCCAATCCCAAGGGGCCCGACGGCGATCAATTCGCCCAGCTTGGCGGCCAGGGCATCTCGGTGGTCTCTTACTCCGACAAGCAGGAGGCTGCGCTCAAATACATCAAGTGGTTCGCCAACAAGGACGTGCAGGCCAAATGGTGGTCGCTCGGCGGCTTTTCCTGCCTCAACGCAGTCGTCAAGGATCCAGGCTTCCCGGCCAGCCAGCCTTATGCGCAGACCTTCCTCGACTCCATGGCCATCGTGAAGGATTTTTGGGCAGAGCCCAGCTATGCGCCGCTGCTGCAGGCGTCGCAGAAGCGCTTCCATGATTACGTCGTCGCCGGCCAGGGTTCGGCCAAGGATGCACTTGATGGCCTGGTCAAGGACTGGACCGAGGTCTTCCAGGACGACGGCAAGATGTAGTTGGGGGCAGTATCCAATCGGCTCCTCCCGAGCCACGACCGCGTGTCCCGTGCCACCCTTGGCACGGGACACAGCTCAGATAAATTCCACTGTCGAGACGACCCAAGTGACCGAAGCGGGACTGACCATGCTCAATCGGACTGCGGACAGCGTCGCCCGGGCTACGCCTGAGCCGTTGGCCCGCAAGGTCCGAGGCATCAGCGACAAGGGCCTCGCCTGGCTGTTCATCTCGCCGACGATCCTGTTGCTGCTCGCCGTCAACATCTTCCCGCTGTTCTGGGCGATCTATCTGTCCTTCACCAATTACCGCGCCAACCGTCCCAACGAGGTGGTCAGGAACGTCGGCCTTGCCAACTACAAGCGCATCCTCGGCGACCAGGACATCTGGATCGCCATGCAGACGACGGCGCATTTCGTATTCTGGACCATCCTGCTGCAAACGCTGATCGGTTTTACCCTGGCCTGGCTGATCGATCGGAAGTTTCGCGGCCACGCCTTCTGGACGACCATCATTCTGGTGCCGATGATGCTGTCGCCGGCAGTGGTCGGCAATTTCTGGCGCTTCCTCTACGAGCCGCAGATCGGGCTGTTCGCCTATGCCATCTCGTTTGTCACCGGCATTCCGGCAACGCAGATCGGCATGCTCTCCAACGTGTCGCTGGCGCCGTGGTCGATCGTCATCGTCGACACCTGGATGTGGACGCCTTACGTGATGCTGATCTGTCTCGCCGGCCTGCGCTCGATCCCCGAATACATCTATGAGGCTGCCGAGGTCGACCGCGCCTCCAACTGGCGGCAGTTCTGGTCGATCACGCTGCCGATGGCGCTGCCCTTCATCATGCTGGCGGTACTGTTCCGCGGCATCGAGAACTTCAAGATGTTCGACATGGTCAACCTCCTGACCGGCGGCGGACCGGGATCGACCACCGAGGTCGCCTCGATCACGCTGAAGCGGCAGGCCTTCGAAAGCTGGCGGACCGGCTATTCCTCGGCCTTCGCCATAATCCTGTTCGTTGCGGTGTTCGGGCTGGCCAACATCTATGTCAAGGCGCTCAACAAGGTGAAGCAGAGATGAGCCTGACGTCAGCCCATTCTGTTGTCGCACCCTCCGCGATTTCGAAGCGCGTCGCCGGCACAATTATCGTGCTTTACGCGCTGATCTCGATCGTGCCGCTGTTGTGGATCTTCGCCACCAGCTTCAAGACGCCGCCGGACTCGATCGCCTATCCGCCAAAAATCCTGTTCCAGCCGAGCCTCGAGGGCTACTGCAATCTGTTCTCGACCCGCACCCGGCAGACACCGGAATACATCAACGCGCTGGGACCGGCGACGGGCATCTGCGATGAGACAGTGCGCAAGCGCAACATGGTGATCGCCGGCCCGTCCAATTTCATGCCGCGTTTCATCAATTCGCTGATCATCGCCTTCGGCTCGACCTTTTGCGCGGTGTTCCTCGGCACATTGTCGGCCTATGGCTTCTCGCGCTTCAAGGTGCCGCTGGCCGACGACCTGCTGTTCTTCATCCTGTCGACGCGCATGATGCCGCCGATCGCGGTCGCTATTCCCATCTACCTGATGTATCGCGAGATTGGCCTGTCGGACACCGCGCTCGGCATGATCCTGCTCTATACGGCGGTCAATGTGTCGCTCGCCGTGTGGCTGCTGAAGGGCTTCATCGACGAGATCCCGCGCGAGTACGAAGAAGCGGCGATGATCGACGGATATACGCGACTGCAGGCCTTCTGGCGCACCGTGCTGCCGCAGGCGACCACCGGCATTGCCGCGACCGCCATCTTCTGCCTGATCTTCGCCTGGAACGAATATGCCTTCGCCGCACTGCTGACCTCGGGCACGGCGCAGACCGCACCGCCCTTCATCCCGACCATCATCGGCGAAGGCGGCCAGGACTGGCCGGCGGTCGCCGCGGGCACCACGATCTTCCTGGTGCCGATCCTGGTGTTCACTATCCTGCTCCGCAAGCAGTTGCTGCGCGGCATCACCTTCGGCGCGGTGCGCAAATGAGCCTGACCCAACCCGCAAAACGCAAGTCGCGCTGGCCGCGTGCGTTCCGTCGCGGCCTGATGGAGAACGTCGCCACAGCGATCATTGCCATTGGCTTCCTGATGCTGTTCCAGCCGTTCGCGCTGCCGCTCTACACCTATTCCTTCATCACCATGCTGGCCGGCACGGCGATGTTCATCATCGTCTCGAAGTTTCCGGAGTAGACGATGGCGGAGATCAGGGTCGAGCATCTGAGGAAGGCATTCGGCGATTTCGTCGCCGTGCAGGATTCCAACTTCGTCGTTAGAGATGGAGAGTTCTTCGTCATGCTGGGGCCGTCGGGTTGCGGCAAGACGACGACGCTGCGCATGATTGCCGGGCTCGAACTGCCGACCGGCGGCAAGATCCTGCTCGGTGGCGAGGACGTTACCATGCGGCGTGCCCGCGAGCGCGACATCGCCTTTGTCTTCCAGCTGTTCGCGCTCTATCCGCATATGAATGTGCGCAAGAACATCGGCTTCCCGCTGCTGGCGCAAGGCACGCCAGGCATCGAAATCCGCCGGCGCGTCGAAGAGACGGCGAAGCTGTTGCGCATCGATCATCTGCTCAACAAGTCGGTCTCCGGTCTTGCCGGCGGCGATCGCCAGCGCGTGGCGCTCGGCCGCGCCATCGTGCGACGGCCAAAATGCTTCCTGATGGACGAGCCGCTCGGCACGCTCGACACCGAATTTCGCGATCTCATGGTGCATGAGCTGCGCGAACTGCACAACCGCATCCACGCCACCACGGTCTATGTCACGCATGACCAGATGGAAGCGATGTCGATGGCCGACAAGATCGCGGTTATGAACCACGGCGTCATCGAACAGTTCGGCACGCCGCGCGAAATCTATGACCGGCCGGCGACCATGTTCGTCGCCGATTTCATCGGCTCGCCGCCGATGAATTTTCTCGGCTTTGGCGGCGGGCTTTCAAAGGGCGCCAGGGAGATTGTGGTGCAAGGCGCCAAAGTGGCAGTGCCGGAGGTGCGCGAGGACATCGCGCCGGCCGACATGGCGCTCGGCATCCGACCGGAACACATCCGCTTCGACGACGCTTCGAAGCTGCGCGGCGCCATCTATGGCACCGAGTATCTCGGCACCACGCAGATTGTTGCGGTGGAGACATCCGGCGGCATCATCAAGGCGCGGGTGCCGGCCGAAATCCGGCTCAATGCGGGCGACCAAGTCGGCCTGGCGCTGAGCAGCGCACGGCTGTCGCTGTTCGAGAAGGGCTCCGGCCGCGCGGTGCGAACCGCAATCCATGACGGGGCTTCCCAGGGAAAGGCGCATCATGGCTGACGTGCAGATCAAAGGCGTGACCAAGAGCTTCGGCGAACATGTCGCCGTGGACACTCTCGATCTGCACGTCGCCGACGGCGAATTCGTCGTGCTGCTCGGCCCGACCGGGGCCGGCAAGACGACGACGCTCAGACTTATCGCCGGATTGGAACGGCCGGATACGGGCTCGATCCATATCGGCGGCCGCGATGCGACAATGTTGTCGCCGGCCGAGCGCGACACCGCCTTCGTCTTCCAGCAATATTCGCTTTATCCGCATCTGTCGGTCTTCGACAATCTGGCCTTTCCGCTGCGCTCGCCGGCGCGGCGGCTGAGCGAGGACTCGGTGCGCCGCCGCGTCGAGGATGTGGCCAAGATGGTGCGTATCCACCACAAGCTGAACAACCGCTCCACCAAACTTTCCGGCGGCGAGATGCAGCGCGTCGCCATCGGGCGCGCGTTGGTGCGCAAGCCCTCGATCTATCTGATGGACGAGCCGCTGTCGTCGCTCGATGCCAAGCTGCGCGCCGATCTCCGGCTCGAACTGAAGCGCATCCAGGCCGAGGTCGGCGCCACCATGCTTTATGTCACGCACGACCAGATCGAAGCGATGACGATGGCCGATCGCATCGGCATTCTCGCCGACGGCGTGCTGGCGCAGATCGGCACGCCACGCACCATCTATTCGGAGCCGGCAAACGTTCATGTCGCCGCAAGGCTCGGCCAGCCGGCGATCAATCTATTGCCGACCGGCCTGCTGCCGGATGGCGACATGCCGGCGGGAACCAAAACGATCGGCGCGCGTACAGAACATCTGTCGATCGGCAAAGCATCGAATGGCCCCGCCGACGGCGTTGTTAACTGGGTCGAGCATCTGGGCGACCAGAATCACCTGCATGTGACGGTGGGAAGCAGAAAGCTGGTGACGCTGACCGACCCCGACATCCAATTGGAAAAGGGCGACCGGGTGATTATCCGCTACCGGGCGCCGCTGTTCTTCGACCAGGCCGGAAACAGGATTGCAAACCGATGAGCCCCGGGACATTGGAAAAGAACGGGACACTGGAAAAGACTGCGACACTGGAAAAGACCGGGACGATGGACAAGCTTGACCTGAAGACGCTGATATCCGTCACCGCCGACACGATTGCCGCTCACGCCGAAGAGCTGACCGGGCTCGACCAGGCGATTGGCGACGGCGACCATGGGCTGAACATGAAGCGCGGCTTCGAGGCAGTGCGCGCCGAGGCGGACACGTTCGCGACAAAGCCGCTGCCGGACGCTCTGAAGGCGATCGGCACCAAGCTGGTAATGACCGTCGGCGGGGCTTCGGGCCCCTTGTTCGGGACGCTGTTCATGGCGCTCGGCAAGGAAATTTCCGTAGAGCCGGATCGAGCCAACCTGATGTCGGCGTTCGGCAAGGCGATCCAGGCGGTGGCAGCCAGGGGCAAGTCGCAGGTCGGGCAGAAGACCATGCTCGACGTGCTGCAGCCGGTGCATGACGCCCTGCTGCAGGGAAAGACCGGATCGGAAATCGCCGATGTCGCGGACAGTGCTGCCGATGCCACCGTGCCGATGAAGGCCTTGCGCGGGCGCGCCTCGTTTCTCGGCGACCGCTCCATCGGCCATATGGATGCCGGGGCACGCTCGACCGCGCTTCTGGTGCGGGCTGTCACCGAGACCATCGAGGGGCAAGCATGAGCAATGTCGGCATCGTCATCGTATCGCATTCACCGCTGGTCGCCGAGGGCACGGCCGACATGGTGCGTCAGATGGTCGGCGACGAAGTGCCGCTTGCATGGTGCGGCGGAAACGGCCATGGCGGGCTCGGAACCAATGTCGAGGCGATCATGGGAGCGATCGACAAGGCCTGGTCGGAGGCAGGTGTCGCCATACTTGTCGATCTTGGCGGCGCCGAAACCAACAGCGAGATGGCGGTCGAGATGATCGGCGAGCCGCGCGCGCACAAGATCATCGTCTGCAACGCGCCGATCGTCGAGGGCGCGGTGATGGCGGCGACGGAGGCGTCCGGCGGCGCCTCGCTCAGGGAAGTGGTGGCGACGGCACACGAATTGTCGCCATCGTGAATGAACAGGAATTTTGACTCAATGTCCGCATCCGCAGAAGCCACCGTTCTGATCACCCATGAGGTCGGCCTGCATGCGCGCCCTTCGGTGAAATTCACCAAGCTCGCCAAGACGTTTTCGGCCGAAGTCGAAGTGGCGCTCGCCGCCAACGGTCCTTGGTTCGACGCCAAGAGCATCGTCAAGGTGATGGCGGCCAAGGCGCCGAAAGGCACGGTGCTGCATATCAGAGCCAAGGGCGACGGCGCCGGCGAGGCGGTCGGCGCGCTCGTCGAGCTGGTGCGGCGCGACTTCGACGAGGGCGTGGACCATGCCCGAACCGCTTAAGCTGCAGGGGATCCCGGCTTCGGCCGGCTATGCCGAAGGGCCGCTGTTCAACCTCGAGCCGGTTGTCGCGCGCTATAAAGGTAAAGCGACCGCAGCTGACGAGAGGCTCGCGCTCGAAACGGCAATCGGCACAGCGACAGGCCGGCTTGCCAAGCTGATCCAGGCAACCGAGGGCGATGCCGCCGACATTCTCGAATTCCAGCTCGCCATGCTGGAGGACGATGCGCTGACCGGCCCGGCCTATGCCGCGATTGCCGCCGGCCAGCCGGCCGATGCGGCATGGCGGCAGGCGCTTGACGCCGAAATTGTCGGCTACGAAACGTCGGATCAGGATTATTTCCGGGCACGCGCCGCCGACATGCGCGACATCAGAGACCAAGTGCTTCGCGCGCTGACCGCGGACAGCGCGGCTGCCGCGCCGACAGGCGCCATCTTCTACGGCGAGGACATCGCGCCGACGCGCTTTCTCGAAACCGACTGGAGCGCCGGCGGCGGCATTGCGCTGAAGGCGGGCAGCACCGCCAGCCACGTCGCCATGCTGGCGCGCTCGCGCGGCGTGCCTATGATCGTGGGGCTCGGTGCTTCGCCGGCTGATCTTGCCGGCGTCGCCCTGCTCGATGCCGAGCACGGCGGCATCGTGTTGAGGCCAACAAGGGCAGAGGTCGAGGCGTTCCGGCAATCGTCCTCGTCTTTCGCGGCACGTCGCGACAGGGCGGAAACTTTTTTGGCTCGGCCGGCAGTGACGAAAGCCGGCACAGCGGTGCGGGTGCAGGTCAACATCGCCGATCCGTCCGATGTCGACGGTATCGATGTCTCGACCTGCGATGGCGTCGGGCTGATGCGGACCGAGTTCCTGTTCGGCAAGACGCTGCCGGACGAGGAAACGCAGTATCGCGCCTACCGCAAGGTGCTCGAATGGGCTGAAGACAAACCGGTGACCATTCGCACCGTCGACGCCGGCGGCGACAAGCCGGTGCCGGGCTTCACCGTCGAAGAGGGCAATCCGTTTCTCGGCCTGCGCGGCATCAGGCTATCGCTGGCGAGACCGGAGGTTTTTCGGGTGCAGATCAGGGCGCTGCTGCGTGCCGCCTTGCATGGCAATCTCAAAGTGATGTTCCCGATGATCGCAGTGTGGGACGAGTATCAGCGAGCAGCTGCGCTCTTCGCCGAAGAGCAGGCCGCGCTTGCGGCGCGCGGCGTCGCGCAAAAAATGCCGCCGCTCGGCATCATGGTCGAGGTGCCGTCGGTGGCGATCGCTCCTGAGGCGTTTGCCGAGGTCGCCTTCTTCTCGATCGGCTCGAACGACCTGACCCAGTATGTGATGGCGGCGGCGCGCGACAACGCGTCGGTCGCGCATCTCAATTCGATCAGGCATCCGGCTGTGCTTCGGCTGATCGCCTCGGTTGCGGCGTTCGGCCGCGCGCAGAAGATTCCGGTCAGCCTGTGCGGCGACGCCGGCGGCGATCCGGCGGCGATCCCGGCGCTGATCGAGGCCGGCCTGCGCGACCTTTCCGTGGTTCCCGCCCAGCTCGCAATGGCCAAGGCGGCCATTGCGGACGTCTCGATCTAGGCACCGGCATGGCCGAAACCAAGAAGACGCCTGAAGCCGGCTCCGAAGAGGCGATCCGCGCCTACAAGACGATCCTGTCGCAGGTCCTCGACCAGCGCCCGTCCGGCATGCGCCAGCGCCTCGCCGACGCGTTGGGCAAGCATCGCAGCTTCGTCACCCAGATTTCCAGCCCGGCCTACTCGATCCCGATCCCGTCAAAACATTTGCCGGCTATTTTCGCCGTCTGCCATTTCAGCCCGGCCGAACGCGACCATTTTCTGGCCGCCTACCATCAGGCGCATCCGGGAAAAATGTCGCTGGCATCCGGCATGCGCAAGACGCGGCATGTTTCGCTCATCGTTCCCGATTTCGGCGACGACAAACAGAACGCGGCGCTCGACAGGGCGGTCAACGATTTCATCCAGAAGATCACCAGCATCGCCGGCAAGGGCGGGACATAGTCGCGCCACGTTCAGCTATTTCGGGAGAGACGGCCATGAAGAAGTTTCTGAATTCTGTGGATACGGTGCTGACCGAAAGCCTCGACGGCTTCGTTGCCGCCCATGCCGACATCCTTGTGCTTGGCGACGAGCATAAATTCGTGCGCCGCAGGACACTCAAACCCGGCAAGGTAGCGCTGATTTCCGGGGGCGGCTCTGGCCACGAGCCGCTGCATGGCGGGCTGGTCGGGCATGGCATGCTGGATGCCGCCTGCCCCGGCCAGGTGTTCACCTCGCCGACGCCGGACCAGATGATGGCGGCCGCAGAGGCGGTCAACACCGGTGCCGGCTGCCTGTTCATCGTCAAGAACTACGAGGGCGACGTAATGAATTTCGACATGGCTGCTGAAATGTCGGAGGGTGTGATGCAAGTGGTGACCAATGACGACGTCGCGGTCGAGAACTCCTCCTACACCACTGGCCGACGCGGCGTTGCCGGCACGCTGGTGGTCGAGAAGATCCTCGGCGCCGCGGCCGAGCAAGGCATGGCGCTGAAGCCGTTGAAGGCGCTTGGCGACCGCATCAATGGCGCGACCCGCTCGATGGGCGTTGCGCTGACCAGTTGCACCGTACCGGCCGCCGGCAGGCCGACTTTCGATATAGGCGACGGCGAGATGGAATTCGGCGTCGGCATCCATGGCGAACCCGGGCGCCGCCGCGACGCGTTGAAGAGCGCCGACGCCATCGCCGAGGAGATCTGCGCGGCGATATCTGGCGATCTGGGTGATCAGGTAAAAGGTCCGGCGCTGCTTTTCGTCAACGGCTTCGGCGGCACGCCGCTGATGGAGCTCTACCTGATGTACAACAGCGCCCGGAAAATCTTCGAGAAAAACGGCGTGACGGTCGCCCGTTCGCTGGTCGGGTCCTATGTGACATCGCTCGACATGGCCGGCTGCTCGATCACGCTGACAATGCTCGACGACGAGACGACCGCATTGTGGGACGCACCGGTGCATACGGCTGCGCTGCGCCGGGGGATGTAGCACGGCCAACACGGCGCCACGGCTATAGGGACAGTATTAAGCAAGCAGGCGCTTTCTACGACGTGGCCGGTTGCGGCGATAAAGCGGCGGTCACGTCCATTTCGACCAAAGCGAGGTCGCCAAGACGAATTTGCACGTGCTTGCAAAAACAGCATACGCTATTTCCAAGGACAGAAACATTCCTGGGAGAAAGCTGGATGGCGTCACGCTACCACGAGGTCTATGACGGCTGGAAACGCGATCCGGAAAAATTCTGGGCGGATGCGGCCAAGGCCATCGACTGGTTCTCGCCGTTCGAAACGGTCTTCGATGCGAATGCCGGCGTCTATGGGCGCTGGTTTCGCGGCGCCTCCTGCAACACCTGCTTCAACGCCGTCGACCGCCACGTGGCGGGTGGCCGCGCCGATCAGATCGCGCTGATCCATGACAGCGCGATTTCCGGCACGGTCAGGAAATTCACCTATGCCGAATTGAAACGCGAGGTGGTTGCGCTGACGTCGGTGCTGAAGAACCGCGGCGTCCAAAAAGGCGATCGGGTCATCATCTACATGCCGATGGTGGCGGAAGCTGCGTTTGCCATGCTTGCCTGCGCCCGTATCGGCGCCGTGCATTCGGTCGTCTTCGGCGGCTTTGCTTCGCACGAGCTCGCCACGCGCATCGACGACGCCAGGCCGAAGCTGATCATTTCCGCCTCTTGCGGCCTGGAGCCCGGGCGCGTCGTCGCCTACAAGCCGCTGCTCGACAAGGCGATCGAGATGTCGCGGCACAAGCCCGAAGCCTGCCTCATCCTGCAGCGCGATCAGCTGCGCTGCGAGCTAAAGGAGAACCACGACATCGACTATGCCGACGCCGTCGCCCGCGAGCGGGCCGCGGGCGCCAATGTCGACTGCGTTCCGGTGCTCGCCACCGATCCGCTCTACATCATCTACACGTCCGGAACGACCGGCCAGCCCAAGGGCATCGTGCGCGACAATGGCGGCCACATGGTTGCGCTGAAATGGTCGATGGAGAACGAGTTCGGCGTCAAGCCGGGCGAGGTGTTCTGGGCGGCTTCCGACGTCGGCTGGGTGGTCGGCCATTCCTACATCGTCTACGGCCCGCTGCTGCATGGCTGCACGACCGTCCTGTTCGAGGGCAAGCCGGTCGGCACGCCCGACGCCGGAACCTACTGGCGGGTGATATCAGAGCATGGCGTGGTCGCGCTGTTCACCGCGCCGACCGCATTCCGCGCCATCAAGGGACAGGACCCCAAGGGCGAATTCGTCCCGAAATACGACCTGTCGAAATTCCGCACGCTGTTCCTCGCCGGCGAGCGCGCCGATCCGGAAACCATCAAATGGGCGGAGCAGAAATTGAACGTGCCGGTAATCGACCATTGGTGGCAGACCGAGACGGGCTCGCCGATGACGATCAACCCAGCCGGATTAGGGCTACTGCCGGTGAAATACGGCTCGCCCGGGGTGCCGATGCCCGGCTACGACATCCGTGTGCTCGACGATGCCGGCCACGAAGTGCCGCGCGGCACGTTGGGCAATGTCGTGGTCAAGCTGCCGCTGCCGGCCGGCTGCCTGCCGACGCTATGGAATGCCGATGACCGGTTTCGCCAAGCCTATCTCGACGAATTCCCCGGCTTCTACAAGACGGCGGATGCCGGCATGATGGACGAGGACGGCTATTTGTTCGTGATGGCCCGCACCGACGACATCATCAATGTCGCCGGCCACCGGCTGTCGACCGGCGCCATGGAGGAGGTGCTGGCCGCGCATCCGGACGTTGCCGAGTGCGCTGTCGTCGGCGTCGCAGATGCGATGAAGGGCCAGGTTCCGCTCGGCTTCGTCGTGCTGAATGCCGGTGTTACGCGTGACAGCGCCACTATTGAGGCCGAGGTGGTCACGCTGGTGCGCGAGCGGATCGGCCCGGTCGCCGCCTTCAAGACGGTGGTCACGATCAAGCGCCTGCCCAAGACGCGCTCCGGCAAAATCCTGCGCGGCACCATGCAGAAGATTGCCGACAAGGAAGACTGGACAATGCCGGCGACCATCGACGATCCGGTCATTCTCGACGAAATCACCGCAGCGCTGAAGGGACGCGGAATCGGGCTTTAGTTGCTTTCGGAGCGCGGCAGGCGGATCGCGGCTTCGGACGAATTCACGAATTCATCCTGCACCGCAATCGTCTGTTGTGCAATGCAGCAATAGCCCTTAAACCTTTGCGTGGGGGGCCATTCCGAAGGCACGGCATGGCTCAGCAAAAAACAACGTTCGGCGGCGTCGACATCCTGCGCTTTGTCGCCGCTGTCTTCGTGATGTTCTACCACTACGGCTTCTGGGTGTGGGCGTTCCCCGAGGGCGTTTCGGCGCGTGCGACGGGCGGCATCCCGCCGCATCCGGAAATAGGCGGACTGGTCCAATTCGGATGGGTCGGCGTCCAGATATTCTTCGTCATCAGCGGCTTCGTCATCGCCTTCAGCGCCGAGCATTCGACACCGCTGCGGTTTTTCGAGGCAAGGGTGAAACGATTGGCGCCGGCCGTCTGGATCTGCGCACCAGTCACCGCGATGGTGCTGCTTCTCGTCGATCTCAGTTGGCCGACGGACGCTGTCACCACGCTCATACGCACCGCCCTGTTCGTTCCGTTCAACCCCTGGGTCGACAGCGTCTACTGGACGCTTGGCATCGAGATCGCCTTTTACGCCATCGTCTGGATCCTGCTGCGGCTCGGCCGCTTCGACCTGATGGAAGCGGTGGCAGTTGGGCTCGGCGCGATCAGCACGCTTTTCTGGTGCCTGTACTATCCATTCGACTGGACGGACCTTGCCGAGGCGCGCTGGCTCGACCTGCTCCTGGTGCATCACGGATGTTTTTTCGCGACAGGTGTGCTGTTCTGGCTGATGCGTTTCAAGGCAGTGACGCCCGCCCGCCTTGTCTTCTGCGCCTTGTTCCTGGCCGGCAGCGTGCTGCAGATCATAAGTGCTGTCGACGTCCGCAGCATCAAGGTCGAAGCCGCGATGCCCTACGGGCCACCGATCGTCCTGTTCCTCGCTGCCATGGCGCTGATGGCGTGGTCGTTACGGCTCGACCTGTCCTGGCGCGGCTGGCGCCGGATCGGCCTGATGACCTACCCTCTCTATCTGATCCATAATGTCGTCGGCGCAGCCATTCTCGGCGCCTTGATGCGTGCGGGAGTGCCATACCTGCTTTCGGTGGTCATCGTCGGGGCGACCATGATCGCCGCGAGCTGGCTGATTGCGATCGAGGCCGAACCGCGCATCCGGCTTCTGCTCGACCACACCATCTTCCGCTACCGTCTCAAGACGGCGTAACGCGCCAGCGTTGTCACGCCGGTTCCTGGCTGCAAACGTCCTACGGTGGAATGTCCGGCACAAAGCACGGTGCGCACGCTTTTGCGCGACCGGTCGCGGCTCGGCGACCTCTACTGATCAAGCGAGGAAATAGACCGGCACCGTAAGGAACGTCATTCCCCACCGACCCCACCGGCCGTGCACAGGCTGCCGGTCATGGTCTGTTCGAGGGGCATTCGTCTTCGCTCCCCGGGCCCGGTATCGGCGTGGGCGGAAGATGACGATCTGCTCAATATCGGTCCTACAGACCGGCCTCAGCTGTTCACCTTCGTCCGCGCTTCCGACTTCTCCAGATAGTATGACGAATATCTGTCGAAGAATTTTTCCGAGCCGCCGATCGATCCGTACTTCGCCAGCTTCTTCAAATCGACCTTGTTGAGGACCACGCCGACGATCTTGTTGGCGATATAGGATTCCGAACTCAATATGGATTGCACCATCGCACGCGGCGTGCGCCCCCACTCGGTCACGAGCACGAAGCCGTCGGCAAGCGGAGCAAAGGCCTTGGCATCGACCACTGGGCCGAGCGGCGGCAGATCGACGATGATGTACTGGAAGGTCTCCTTGGCATTGTCGATGAAACGCCGCATCCCGGCCGACGACAGAAGCTCGCTTGTGTGCGAGAAATGACCGCGCGGCACGGCGGGGACGATCGCCAGCTTGGTCTGCCGGTCGATCTTGCCGACGGACTGCCAGGTCTGCCCGCTCACCACCGCTTCCATCAGGCCTTGCTCGGCCTCCATGCCAAGGCTGCGGCTGAGGCCGGGGTTACGCAGGTCGCCGTCCACCAGCAGCGTCTTCGACCCGTTGGCGGCAAGCAATCCGGCCAGATTCGCCGCCACGGTCGACTTGCCCTCGCCGGGAAGGACCGAGATCACGCCAATGACCCGGCTGCCTTGCCCTTCCATCACCACGTCGAAGGCAATCTTGGCGCTGCGCAGCGTCTCGGAAAACATCGATGCCGGGGCGTCGATGCTCACCCGCATGCGCGCGCGTCTTTCAGCCGCCGACGGTGATGGGGCGGTTTTGATATCCGCCTGACCGTCATCGCGCTTATCGTCCTTGGCGACCTTGCTGCCAATGATCGGCAGGTAGCCGAGGAATTTGAGGCCGACGCGATCGCGAACGTCTTCGCCGGTCCTGAAGAACCGCTCCCTGAACTCATTCAGGCCACCAACCCCGGCTCCCAACATCACGCCAAGCACGAGCGAAAGTCCCAGCACTATGGACGTGCGCGGGGTTGCCGCGGACTTCGGCAGCGTCGCGTCCGAGATGACGCGGATCTTGCCGACCGGGAAGGATTGCTGCTGGGAGGCTTCCTCGTAGCGGCCAAGGAACGTTTGATAGAGCGTCGAGAGCGCCGTTGCCTTCTGCTCCAGTTCGCGCAGCTTGACCTGCGACTGGTTGTCGATGGAACTCTTGCCAGCCGCTAACGCGACATTTGCACGGAGCGCCGTCTCGCGCGCGAGAGCGACTTCGTATTCGTTGCGGTAGCTTTCGGTCAATTGCTTCAGTTCGCCGAATATCTGCGCCGATATGTCGGCCCTTTCCTTGGCAAGTGCGACCGCCTGGGGATGCTCAGCCCCGAAATTGGCTTCGATATCCTGCTGCCGCTTGGCGACAGTGAGATAGCGGGTCTTGAGCGTTGAAATGATCGAGTTGCTCGGCTGGTCGGCGGATATCGCGGCGTCCCTGAATGCGTTGTCCGAACCGCTTTCGACGATCGACTTGTATTGCTGGTAGCGGGCGCTGGCGCGGGCGGTATCGGCCTGCGCCTCAATGAGCTGGCCATTGAGGTCCGACAGTTGCTTGTCACTGATCAACTGGCCGTCATCGACGGCCAGCCCATGTTCGGCCCTGAACTTCTCGACGGCGAGCGCCGCTCCCTGGGAACTTTCGCGAAGCTCCGTCAGCCGACCTTGCAGCCAGACCGCCGCCCGCTCGGTCGCATCGAAGCTCGCATCGAGCTGATCGGCGAGATAGGCGTCGGCATAGGCTTTGGTGACCGCGGTCGCAAGTGCGGGGTCCGTCGCCTGGTAGGCGATGGAGATCACATAGCTTCGACCGATGCGCTCGGCTTGCACCTCGTCCTGCAGTTTGAGGATTGCGTAATCGCGCCGTGACGAGGCAATCATCGCGTCACGCGTCGCCGGGTCAAGCTGAGTAACGTCGGCCGTACCCACGGCGGGATTGGGACGGAAATACCGGACCACGCCGCGCACAAAACCGGCAGCCTTCGACACGGCCGACGTCGGAGGGTCCATGAAAGCGTCGTTCTGATCGAGTTTCTGCTTGTCGACGACTACCGCCGCGAGTCTCGCCGAGTGGAGTATTTCGATCTGGCTCAGAATGGCGGAGTCGGTCTGCATGCTGACCGACGCCGCCGAGACCTCGTCGACGACCTTGTTCAACCCTTCGTCGATCAGCACACGGCTCGTCGCCATGTAGGTGGGAGGCGTGGTCTGCAAATAGAGCACGCCCAGAAAAAGACCGATGGCAGCGCATGCCGCAACCACCTTTGCCTGCCTTGCTGCCATGCCGAGCAGGCGCTCGACATCGATAAAATCGTCGGCGCTGACTGGGTCCGAACTCGGCAATGGTTTCCTCTTGTCGAGAGGAAAATTGGCATAATTCATCTTCGGTCCAATTCAAGTTTGCATCTAGAGCGGCGGTCTCTCAAGTCGAACGCGCCGCCGCTCTATTTTTTTTTGAGCCTCGGATTTTCCCAAACCCTGTCTCCACTCGGGTCCGCTGCTCTCGTTTGCAGGCGCTAGAGCGGGAGCATCAGCATATGCCCAACGCAAGCTTCATGCCAGCCACCGCGAGACCTGGGCAGTCAAACATATCGGCATGTCTTGCGTCACCATTCATATGCTTGCTCCCAAAAAATGGGCTTTATGCGGCTTCCACCCGGCGCTCATGCAACCGGACGAACTCCTGAAGCATCTCGAAGATCGGTCCCTTCATGTCGTCGCGCGCCAGCGCGAAGGCGACATTGGCCTGGATGAACCCTTCCTTCGAGCCACAATCGAACATCCGGCCGTTGAAGGGCTGCGCGAAGAAAGCCTGGCTTTGCGCAAGGCGGACCATGGCGTCGGTCAGTTGGATCTCATTGCCGGCGCCGCGCTGCTGATTGCCGAGCAGCCCGAATATTTCAGGCTGCAGGATATAGCGGCCGTTGATGTAGTAGTTCGACGGCGCATTCGCCGGAGCCGGCTTTTCGACCATGGCGGTGACTTCGAAGCCCGAGCCGACATCGGCGCCGCAGCCGACGATGCCGTATTTGCTGGTCTCGGTCGGGTCGCAGCGCTCGACGGCGATGACGTTTCCGCCGGTCTGCGCATAGAGGTCCGCAATTTCAGCGAGACATCCGCGACCGCCGAAGGACACCATGTCCGGTAACAGCAATGCGAAGGGCTCATCGCCGATGACTTCCCGGGCGCACCATACCGCATGGCCGAGACCTTGGGGTGACTGCTGCCGGATGAAGCTCGTCGCACCAGCCACGGGAAGCAGGCTTTCCAACGCCTGAAGCTGCGCCGTCTTGCCGGTCTGCTCCAAAGTTCCGATCAATTCTGGATGCAGGTCGAAATAATCCTCGATGACCGCCTTGTTTCGGCCCGTCACGAAGACAATGTGCTCGATGCCGGCTTCGAACGCCTCGTCCACCGCATATTGCACGACAGGCCTGTCGACGACCGGCAGCATTTCCTTCGGCATCGACTTGGTCGCCGGCAGGAATCGCGTTCCAAGCCCCGCTACCGGTATGACTGCCTTCCTGACTTTTTTCATTGCATATTCCTTCTGAGGAGATCGACTTCAACCTGTCGCAGGCCGCGAAAACTATTTTTCAGCTGCCTGCACCTTTCACCTCCCCCGCACCCACGGCAAATTGCGCCGCCAACCTTCGCAGCCGAACGGCGATCGGCATGCCCATATGCCAAACCGCCGCCGGATCGCTGAGCGCCGTCCACACCGCCTTGAGTGGGGATCGCGCCTTGATGTGCTGGACCAGAGAAAGGAACGACGCCGCCTTGCGCAGGCTGCGCGTGCGCCTTGCGAAAGCGGCTGCGGCCTTTGCGTCCATCGAATGGGCTCTGGCGAAAACGAGATCGGCCTTACGCATCGACTCGACGTGATGAAGTTCGAGCACGCGGGAAATGGAGCCGGTCCGGATATGGTAGACATAGCCGGTCGTCGGCTCGACCACGCACTTGCCACCCTTGGCCAGAGCACTGGCCAGCAGGATGTAGTCCTCGCCGATGATCAGGCTTTCGTCATAGCGAAGCCCGTTTTCGTTCAGAAACCGGCGCTGGAAGATCGGTTTGAGATAGCCGAGATTGAACCTGGATTCGAAGACCACATTGCCGGCAATATAGTCCGCCAGCGAGATTTCGCTCAAACCCTCGAGATAGTCGGCCGGGAACATCGTCTCTTCGGCAACACCGTCCTCGCGAACCACCTGGAGATTGTCGACTGCGATCGCGGCGCCCGCTTTCTCGGCGCGGTCAATCATGGTGCAGATCCGCCCGGGATAGACCGCGTCGTCGGAATCAAGGACCGCCACCCACCTGCCGCGGGCAAGCTCAAGGCCGACATTCCTGGCGCCGCCTGGACCGCGGTTTTGCTCAAGTGCGACGACGCGGACGATGTCTTCGGGGTAGGATCGCGCCAGATCGAGCGTCCGGTCGCGCGACTGGTCGTCGACGACGATCACCTCCACGCTCACATCGCGCTGGGCGATGGCGCTGGCGATCGCCCGCTCGATGGTCAGCTCCGAATTGTAGGCGGCAATGACAAAGGTGACGTCAGGCTGCACGCTTGCCCCCTTCCTGCGGCGAGGGCAGGCCGTATTGGCGGATTTCACGCACGCCGACAAGACCGCTGACGACGCCGACATGCATGATGCCGCGAAGCACGCTGCGGTTCCTGCGCACGGGACTGATGGCGACCGGGATTGCCGATGCGAAACAAAAAACCGCCTTTGCCGAGGCGAGGCCGACTTGCCTGACCAACGCGAGGCCATGCGCGTCGCGCCCCAGCAGGTGCCCATGCGTCTGCCCGACGCGGAACCGGCGGCGACGGAGCCAGTCGAAAGCCGCCCTGGCGCGCGGCACCACTTCATCGACCCAGGCCTGCGGCGAAAAGGCGATGCGACCGCCGGCCTTGACCATATGGTCGAAGAATTCGGTGTCCTCGCCACCGGTCTGACCACGCGCCAAGCTGAATCGCCGGCCGCGGAGGCTGTCGGCGCCCATCCTGAGCAGGACGTTGCAGGTGTAGCCGGTGCGGATCTCGCCGCCCACCCAGACGGGCAAGGTGGAGTGAAAATCGCCGCGGCGCATCCAGTTGGGCGCATCCGGCCGATAGCGCGCCCGCACTGGCCCGAGCACGGCGGCAGCGCCACTCAAGTCCGCCGTCGCAACCAGTTCGACAAGCCATCTCGAGGATGCCGTTTCGTCATCGTCGAGGAAGGCGACGAAATCCGCCGTGCTGGCGTCGAGGCAAGCATTGCGGGCGATTGAGATGTTGCGTGCCGGGCAATGACGATAGCTGATCGGCAGCTTCAGCGTCTCCGCCAGCGTCGCCACCAGCAGTTCGGCCGTTGGCCCGTCATCATTGTCGGCGACGATAACGCGGATGTCGAATCCCGAAGGCACGTCCAGGGCGGCTACCGAGCGAAGCGTGTCGGCAAGCTCCGGCCGCCTGAACGTGCAGACGCAGACGTCGACGCTGCGGTTTTTTTCGGCCACACCCATCACGCCACCCTTCTACGTTGCAATCGCGGTCCAAGCAGTTGCAGCCAGAAACCGACGGACCAGCCGAAATGCATGACCATCGCCGAAATCCCGGCAAGGGCGCTGTCCGGATTGCGCTGGCTGATCGCAATCCACACGCCATAGCCGAGACAAACCGACGCCCACACCAGAATCGGCATGACTGCCAGCCAATGCACGAAGAAAAAGGCAGATAGAAGGACGACAGGGAACACCAGGAGCGGCACCATCTGCCGGACCTTCGGTATCATGCGGTGCTTGAGAACGTTCTTTGCCCGGCCGCGGCCATAGCCGAGATACTGGAAATAGAGGCCGGCGAGCGACGAGCGCGGGTAATAGATCATTTGCGTCTTGCCGCTCATCCAGATCCGGTAGCCGGCCTTGCGCAGCCGGTAGTCGAACTCCGCATCCTCGTTGTGGCTGAACGTCTCGTCATAGCCGCCCACCGCCTTGAACGCCGAAATCCGCATCAGCGCATGGTGACCGTGGTCGACCCACTCTCCCGCCGAGAGATGCCGGTGCTTGGAGCCGCCCGTGCCGAGCTTGGAATTCTGTGCAGCCGCAACCGCGTTCTGCACTGTGCCGCTGCCGCTGGTCAGCATCGAGACGACGACCGAATCGGCGCCGGTGGCCAGCGCCTCTTCGATCAGCCGATCGCAATAATCCGGAGGGTAGCCGCCATGCGCGTCGATGCGAATGAAATATTCAGCCCCATCGCCGTACCTGGCGATGGCGAGATTGATCGCCGCGCTCTGGAGGCGCTTTTCATTCTCAAGAAGGATGATCCTAGGATCCTTCCTGGCGATCTCCTCGACGATCGCCCTGGTGCCGTCCGTGCTACCGCCATCGGCAACGATGATCCGGGCGCCGAGCCTTTCGGCGGCCGGTCGAAGCTCGTGAACAAGCGCACCGATGTGAGCCGCTTCGTTCAGGCACGGAATCACGATCAGGTTGGACGGCATTTCGGTCTGCATCATCGGCCCATGTCCTTCCCTAGCCATCCTAAGCCAGTGCCTCGGCAGCATATGAACCGGGCGCGACCGTCAACCCGCGAAGCTTCTCGACGAGCGCCCGGCAATCGCTGCGATCGTGGCTCCAGGTTCGCGGATTGCGGGCAAGAACACGCGCCCGCAATTTCCCGAAACGATGCTCCTCCAACTCGCCCAAGGCAGCCTCGAGTGCCTCGGGAGTTGCTTGAGGCAAGAGAACACCGATTCCCTGCTGGTCGAGGAACCGGCCGGTTTCGGTGTGGCCCATCGAGATCGGCACGGCGCCGAAGCGGCAGCCCTCGTAGAGGCGGTTGGGCAGCAGCCATTCAGAATTCAGCCCCTGCTCGAAAAAATCGATGGCCCAGGAAAAATGAACCTCACGGTAGATCGTCGCCATATCTTCGGGATTCCGATAGGGTCCGCCAAACGAGAGCCAGGGCTCAGATTCGACGAAACCGTGGAAATCCGGAAATTCGGAAAGCGCCGGACGGCCCCTGAGGATGATTTCGAAGCGGCCCTCAAGTCGCCGGGAAAATTCGGCCAGCAGTTCCAGGGAGCGGCGGCATCGGAGCGCGCCGAACCAGCCGATCCGCCAAGGCGGAGCGACGGGCTCCGCCGCCGTGCGATCATTCAGCGAAACCGCGGCAGGCTCGAAATATTTGTTTTCGAGCAGTTCGACCGGCGCGGCAATCTGCCCGAACGGCTTGAAATAGTTTGCGATGAAGGCCGGCGAACTGGTGACCAGCAGCTTTACATCCCTGGCCAGATAGCGCTCCGCGCCGCGCATCGCCTTGCCCAGAAAATCGTCGCGAAGCATCAGGCGATGGATGTCGAGACACTCATAGACGATCGGCACGGTTGCCTGGAATGCCGATTTGGCACGCCGGGCAAGCGCCAGCATTTCCAGATTGCGCGCGATGATGAGGTCGGGTCTTGGCATCGAACCGAGTTTCGACCTGATCGAAACCGCCGCCTGGGTGACCGCTGCCAGCCGCTGGGCGAATCGCCCATCGCGCGTTGCGCCAAGATCGATCGGATGCAAGCCCTCGACCTCGGCGATCGGGCTTGCTGACCGGCGAAAGCCTGCCAGTGTGACCTGGGCACCGCCTGCCTTGAGCATTATGATCCGCCGGCGCACTGCCGGATCGGAGACGTCGTGCACCAAGTACAAGACATGCAGCATGAAAAACTCGACCGCTGTTGGCCCGCCCGAAAGAATCCTAGTACAGCTCGTGCTGCATCGCAACATTTTTGGTGCAGCGTAGCAAAAATCAATGTTTTTTGTTGCGCTGCAATATTATTGCCGTAGTTTGATGGTGGCATCGGGCATGGGTCGGGACTCCGGGACCGGCACGAAAATCAGGGACCCTGAATTTGCAAGCCAATGCATTCGACCCGCCAGAGGGCTCTCTCCGCAGATCAGTCGGACGCGGCGCTATCATCACGGCTTTGGCGCAATCGGTGCGGGTTGCGACGCAGATCGTCTCCGTCATCGTGCTGTCGCGCCTGCTCTCGCCGCAGGACTTCGGCGTCGTGGCGATGTGCGCGCCTGTGCTGGCGTTCATCGCGCTGTTCCAGGATTTCGGCCTGACCCAGGCGACGGTTCAGAAAAGCGGAATCAAGCATGAAGAGGTCAATTACCTCTTCTGGGTCAATGTCGCGGTTAGCGCATTGCTCGCCTGCGTGCTTGCCGGCGCGGCGCCTCTGGTCGCCGCCTTCTATGGCGAACCGCGGGTGTCTGGTCTGGTGGCAGCACTCGGGCTGCAGATCATAGCCTATGGGCTGGGCGCCCAGCATCTGGCGCTGTTGACACGCCGAATGCAGTTCGCCCGCTTGGCCATCATCGACGTCGCAAGCGCCATTGCCGGCCTTGCCGTATCGATCGCCTGGACTTTCATCGACCGTTCCTACTGGGCGCTTTTTGCCGGCACCCTGACAGCAGCCGTAGTGCCCACGCTTTGCTACTGGGCAAACTCGCGATGGCGCCCCAGCCTGCCGCGCAAGGTCAACGGCATCAGCGAGCTGATCAATTTCGGCGCCGGCATCACCGGGTTCAACTTCGCCAACTTCTTTGCCCGAAATCTCGACAATGTGCTGATCGGAAAATACTGGGGCGAAGCGCAGCTTGGACTCTATGACCGCGCCTACAAGCTGCTCCTGTTTCCGTTGAGCCAGATCACCAATCCGCTGTCGAAGGTCATGGTGCCGGCTCTTTCCAGGCTGAAGGACGAGCCGAATCGCTACCGCAGCGCTTATCTTCGCGTCATGCCGCTGATATTGCTGGTCGCACTTCCGGGTGTCGCCTTCGCCATCGCCATGGCCGACGTGCTGATACCGTTCGTGCTCGGCGAGCAGTGGCGGCAGAGTTCCAGCATCTTCCTGGCGCTCGGTTTTGCCGGTCTGCTGCAGCCGCTCAACAACCCGGCGGGATGGCTTTTCATCAGCCAGGGCCGCTCGGGCGATTTCATGCGCTGGGGCATCATAACAGCCTTGACGTCGGTGCTGGCCTTCCTGATCGGCCTGCCCTATGGCGCGCTGGGCGTGGCGATCGCCTATGCGGTCAGCGAGTATCTCAGAACGCCTTTTCTGTGGCTGTATATCGGAAAGACCGGGCCGCTGCGGGCAAGCCATATGCTTCGCGCGGCAACGCCCTTCGTGCTTGGCGCGCATCTGGCGCTTGCCGCGATCTGGTTCGCCAAGCCGTTGCTGCCGCAACAGCACATCGTCGCGATGGCGAGCGCGGTGGCGCTGTCGTACATGATCACGGTCATGACCGCGCTGGCGTTTGCTTCCGGCCGCGAGGCGTTGCGGGAGGCCCTAAAACTGCTGCCGGCACGGGCGCCTAAGGCAGCGCCAAGCGAGGCGAAGTAACTTGCACGGACACCCATACGAGGACCAGGTCTGATCCCATGCACTACCGATCGATCTCCGACATGAATGACGCGATTGTCAGGAACCTTCACCGGTTGCCGCGCGATATCGACCTGGTGGTCGGGGTCCCGCGAAGCGGCATTCTCGCCGCCACCCTGCTCAGCCTGACGGCGAACATTCCGATGACCGACCTGGATAGTTTCCTGGCCGGTAAGATCTATACTTCGGGCGTCACCAAACGGCGCGCCGCGCTCGACCGCCAGGCGACCGATATGCGCAAGGTCCTGGTGATCGACGACAGCGTCAGCGGCGGCGCTGCCATGAGAGAGGCGCGCAGCCGGGTAGAGGCCGCCGGCATCAAGGCGGACTTCACCTTTGCCGCGGTGTTCGGCCTGCTGCCCCAACACGAGGAAACCGACATCGTCCTCGAGGTCGTGCCGCATCCAAGGATGTTCCAATGGAACTTCATGCACCACAAATTCCTCGCGCAAAGCTGCGTCGACATTGACGGCGTGCTTTGCCTGGACCCGACCGAAGCAGAGAATGACGACGGCCCCGCCTATGAGAAATTCCTGGGCGAAGCGCTGCCTCTGTTTGGCCCGACCCGCAAGATCGGCTGGCTCGTCACCAGCCGGCTCGAGAAATACCGCACGCTTACCGAAGCATGGCTGGCAAAGCACGGCATAGAATACGACAAGCTGATCATGCTTGACCTGCCGAGCAAGGCTGAACGGCAACGGCTTGGCGTGCATGGCAGTTTCAAAGCCGATTTCTACCGCAAATCCGATGCCATCCTGTTCATCGAAAGCGAGCACCAGCAGGCCCTCAAGATCGCCGAGCTTTCCGGCAAGCCGGTGCTGTGCGTTGAAACGCATCTGGTAATTTATCCTGACACGCTGTCACTTCCGGCACTTGGACAGGCGGCGCGCAACCTTCCGGGCAGCTTAAGGCAGATCAGTTCGCCTGACGGGCGCAAGACGGCAATCAAGACCGTCGCGCGCACGCTGCTTGGCGAACGCGGTTACGAGACGCTCAAAAGCCGGGTCAAACGACCGGCTTGAACCTGGTTTCGGGACTTAAAGCGCGTCACGCGACGCGCGCTTTTGTTTTGTTTTATGCAGTCGTTATCGCAAAACCGCTACGCACCCTCGGGTCAGGCCGCCCAGGGTCAGGCCCGAGGGAATGCTTTTGCGCGACATGGGTTAGGCGGCTTGCCGCGAAGGCTGTTGTGTCGCCCTCTCCAGCATCGAGAAGAAGGTCGCGAATTGACCCGCCGGATCGAGTTCCGGGCGCTCGGAGAATGCACGCGCCGCCGCTGAAAGCCGCCCATATTCCAGGCTGTCGGTCCACAGACGCCTGACCGCTGCCACCCAGTCGGCGAGTGGGGCATCGTAATCCAGCACCACGCCACCGGAGCCGATCGCTTCGGGCAGGCCGCCACGACGCGAGCCGACGACTGGAATGCCGCTGCAATGGGCTTCCGACGCCACCCGACCCCAGGCCTCTTCCCATTTGCTGGGAGCCAGCAGGATTTTCGTGCGGCCGTAGACCGTCTTCATGTCGTTGGTCCGGCTCTCCAGGGTGACGTTGCCGAGCGGCGCGATCGTCTGCTCGATCCGGGCCCGATGATCATCGTCAAGCTTCCAGCTTTCGACGAACAGGAACGGGATTTCAGAGCAGGCGGCGGCGATGCGCACCGCAAGCTCGAAACCTTTTTCCTCATAGGGGTTGATCAGCGTGACAAACTCGCCCGTCGTCGGCGTGCGGTAGAGCGCGGGATTGATGGTCGGCGGTATAACCGTCGAATCGATATCGAATTTTGCCTTGTAGGTGCGCGCCGTGAACTCGGAATTGGCTATGTAGAGCGCCGAATGCAGCTCGCGCAGATCGCCGCCCAATTCGTGGAACTCGACATTCCTGAGATAGACGACCAGCGGCACGCCTTCGGCCTGCAGCGCCTTGCCGATCGGAACCGACTTGTGGCACTGGACCACGGCGACATCCGGCCTCAGCTTTTCGACGGCGAAACCCGCCGCCTCCCAGGGAAACCAGGCGCGCACGACCGGATAGCCCGGAAAGCTGTCGATGACAGCGCGCTGCCTCAAAAGTTTCATCTTGGCGCGCGCCTTGTAGCCGAAGACGCCCTGGCCGAACAGGGCGGCGAGCACCGAAGCCTCATGCCCGTGCTCGCGCAACTGTTCGGCAAGGTGATGGGTGCTGGACTGGACACCGCCGCTGAACTGGGGCGTGTAACCGTTACCGCCTGCAAAAAGCACTTTCATGGTTTCGGCTCCTTGTCGCATTCTCAAGTTTACGGGCAATGACGCACGGCTTATTTTCGGATGCTGGCTTGCGAACCGCTTCAAGCATCCTGCTGCGTCTCCAAATTGGCGAACGGATTGGTACACGGCTGCCATCCGGTGAACCGGACCGGGTCGGCTGGCGAACTGCGCCGGGCGTAGTCGGTCAGCATATGGAACTCGGCAATGACCCAGCGGTCGAAATGCCTCAGGTCCTGTTTTTTCTGTTCGGGCAGAAACCGGCGTGCGGCGCCCAATTTCAGCGCCTCAAGCACAGTGACAGCATCGCCCAGCTTTGTGTTTGGAAATATCCAGGGGTTCCGCTTCTGGAATTCCAGGACGAACTGCTGCAAATGTTCGATGCGCATGTTCAGCCTGCCGAAATATCTTTCGAGCGTGACGCGCACCAGGTCTTCGTCCGAAAGCGAGGAAACGGTGGCGTAGGCGATGCCGGTCGAAGCAACTCCGCCAGCCATGATGGCCAGTGCCGCGCGTCGCGAAACCTTGGTCATCCGGCCATTTCCTTTCCTGCTATCCGGCTCGCCGCCCGCAGGGAGAGGGCTGCCGCCGTCAGGCTCGGGTTGGCGCAGGAACAGCTTGTATATGTGCTCGAGCCGACGACAACCAGGTTCCTGAGCTGATGGTGGATCATGTCCCGATCGACCACCGAATCCGCCGGGCTCGAGCCCATCCGCAACGTGCCCTGGACATGCGACTCGGTGCGCCGGATGCCGCGATCGAAGATCTCTTCGACCGGCAGCGGGGCCAGAAGCGCCGCCAATTTCTGCTTTGCCCGCGCCATGCCCTTGACCGCATAGTCGGATGCTCCCGCGAAACTGACGAAGGCGTTTTCATCCTCGTCGAGAATCACGAGATTTTCCGGGTCGAGCAGGTCTTCGGTAACAATGATGATGGGAAGCGTCTGACGGACACGTCCCTTTTCAGGGCGCATCCCGTGCTGCCAGCGGTTTTCGAAATAGACCAGCGCCGCAGCATGGTCCGATCTGTGAGCGCCGTCATAAAGGCCGAAATTCAAGCCGGTGGTGATGGTGCTTCCGTCGAAATTATCGACACCGTCGAGATAGGCTTCGAAATTCCATCCGTAGGATTCGTGCAGGCCGCGCCCGACGAATTCGCCCGACAGGCCGGACCGCAACATGATCGCCGGGCTCTGGATGGCATTGGCGCCCAGTATGAAAAGATCGCCGCTGACCGAATATTCCTTGCCCTCATGCACGAATGCGACCGAACGGACTGAACCGCCGATATGGTCGAGCCGGCGCACTTCAGCGCCAAGGCAGACCGAAACGTCGGGATGCTCGAAGACGTGCATCAGGCCATTGTTGGCGGTGAATTTGGCATCGACCGGGCATAATCCGCACCGCAAGTTGGCGCAGCAAGAAGACCGTTGCGCGGTCGGCACGCGCGCGCGGGCTGTCGGCATGACAAAATGCTGGTCCGGCTGCGCCGCTTTCATCATCCGGTCCGGCGTCGACATGTGATGCGGTGGCTGGGGAAATGGCCTGGAACGCGGCATCATCGCCGCCATGTCGGGGTCGCCTGAAATCGACATGACGTCCTCTGCATCGCAGTAAAACGGCTCGAGCTCGTCATAGCTGATCGGCCAGTCGTTACCGACGCCGTAGAGGCTTTTCAGCCTGAAGTCGTTCGGGTGAAAGCGCGGCGTCTGGGCGAACCAGCAATTCGTTCCGCCACCCAATCCGATGGTGTAATTCCACGGCTTGTCAGAGTTGGTCTTGTAGGTGGTCTTGTCCTCGATGTCGGTGTTGACGTTCTGCTCGAGCTGCCATTCATGCGTGTTGTGCCCGCCCCATTCCAGAACCAGAATGCGTGCCTTTCGCTGCTTGGCGAACGCATGCAGGAAGAAGGCCGAACCGAAACCGGAACCGACTGCGACAAGATCGAAATGCTCGTTGGCGATCTGTTCCGGCCTGATGCCCAGCACCATCAGAGAAGACCCCTTGTTGACACGAGCGCGTTCATCGAAGCCTTCGCGATCGTCCTTGATGTCCTAGCCACCGGCCTGTCCCGCCTGATCTCACGCCGCCATCCTGCCGATCGAGTGATATTCGATGCCGTAGCGAGCGATGACCTTGGGGTCGTAGAGGTTTCGACCGTCGAAGATGATCGGCGTGGACAGCGCATCCTTGATCGCGTCGAACGACGGTGCCTTAAAATTCTTCCACTCGGTGGCGATCATGAGCGCATCGGCGCCACGCAGCGCTGCCTCCTTGGTCCCGCACAAGAGCAGATCCTCGCGCAGTCCGTAGACGGCCTGGCATTCCTGCATCGCCTCGGGATCGTAAGCCTGCACTTTGGCACCGGCCTTCCAGAGCGCTTCCATCAAGACCCGAGCCGGCGCCTCACGCATGTCGTCGGTATTGGGCTTGAACGCCAGGCCCCACAGCGCAAAAGTCTTGCCCTTCAGATTGCCGTTGAAACAGCGGTTCACCTTATCGAACAGGACCGATTTCTGTTCGTTGTTGCGTTCCTCGACGGCGCGCAGCAGCTTGGCATCGAATTTGACGCCTTCGGCGGTCTTGATCAGGGCGCGCACATCCTTGGGGAAGCACGAGCCGCCATAACCGAGGCCCGGATAGATGAAGTGGTAGCCAATGCGCGGATCGCTGCCGATGCCCTTGCGGACCTCCTCGATGTCGGCGCCGAGTTCCTCGGCCAGATTGGCCATTTCGTTCATGAAGCTGATCTTGGTCGCCAGCATGCAATTGGCCGCGTATTTGGTGAACTCGGCGCTGCGCACATCCATCACGATCATCTTCTCGTGGTTGCGGTTGAATGGGGCGTAAAGCTCACGCATCACCGCCTCGGTGTCCTCGCTGCCGGTGCCGACGATAATGCGGTCGGGCTTCATGCAGTCGGCCACCGCGGAGCCTTCCTTGAGGAATTCCGGATTGGAGGCGACGTCGAAAGTAAGATCCTCGCGGCCCCGCGCCTTCAGCGTCACGGCGATCCTGGCCTTAATCTTTTCGCAGGTGCCGACCGGCACGGTCGACTTGCCGACGACGATCTTGGGCGCATCCATCTCCCGGCCGATGGCCTCGGCAACGGCCAGCACATATTTGAGGTCGGCCGAACCATCCTCGCCCGGAGGCGTGCCGACAGCGATCATCTGGATCTGGCCATGCTTGACGGCGGCCGCGGCGTCGGTGGTGAACTTGATGCGGCCGGCCGCATGGTTCTCCTTGACGAGGTTTTCGAGCCCGGGCTCGAAAATCGGAATGAGGCCCTGATTGAGCCGCTCCACCTTTTTCACGTCGATGTCGACGCATAATACCTGATGGCCGACTTCGGCAAGCACCGCCGCCTGCACCAGACCGACATAGCCGATTCCAAAGACCGTCAAATTCATTTGATTTCATTCCTGTTCAAGACTTCGGAGCGCTTTCGGCCCGGCCGGTTCAGATTGGTCTCTACTTAATGCTGCATGCCAGCGATTCCGGAAACTGGCATGGCTGGCCGAGCGCCGTGAATGCGATGCGATCCACTTGCAAGGTAAGCTTGCGACCCGGATCCGAAAACGGCCCGAGCCATTCCTTCATCGTGTTGCTGCCCCAGAGGCTAAAAAATATCTTTTGCGCATGGCTGGGCAGCTTTGCCGGATCGGTGATCGTGTTCACCAGCTCGCCATTGACGTACCAGCGCAGCCGGTCCTTCTCCCAGACGAAGGCGTAATCGTTAAAAGCCTTGTCGGTGCCGCCAGCTACATCGACCACTTTCTCGTTATTGCCCTTGCCAGCGATGTAGGCGTTGACCTGCACTTTGGAGGTGTCCTTGGTCAGCACCTCGAAGTCGATTTCATCCCACGGCTGCTTGTCGGTTGGGCCGATGTAGGTGAAGAAGGAGGCGTTGATGCCAGAGCCCGAATCGGTTTTCATCCGCGCCTCATAGGTGCCATAGCCGAAGCGCTGCTTGGATTGGACCTCGCCGCAGGCAAAGTCGCGATCCTTCACCTTCTGCTTTTCGAAACCGAGCGTCAGCATGCCATTGGAAAGCTTGACCTGTCTTTTGGACCAGATGCAGTTCTGATACTTGCCGTTCGCCCAGCCGTCGGCAATGTACCAACGCGCCCGGTCGAAGCTGGTGAAATCATCGACGAACGATGGCGCAGTCGGGATGTCCTGCGAACGGGAAGGGGTCGGGCCCGCAACCAGGCTGCCGAGTGCGACCAGCAGAAACGCTCCGCCCGAACATAGCTGCCTCAGTTTCCCTTGCCTCATCATGCGCGTGAGCGGCCGGTCGCCGGTTGCTGGGGTGGACGTGCTTTTCGAATCCGCGTTCATACCAAACTCACCTTGTGCTGTGCGCCCCCCCAACCCAAGTCGATGTTCAAAACCATGACGAAACGAGCTGATCTTGACCTTCTGCCGGTAGCGTCCCCGGTTGCCTGCTTCTTGCCCAGTGCCAGCCAGGCTCTTTGAAATTTCACCCCGCGCCGGCGGCAGGGTTGGCGAAATCGGCCTTGGTGGCCGAGCCAGGTTGGGCGCTTTCATCGAAGATAGCATCCAGCGAATGCCGGAGACCCTTCATCAATTCGTTCTGGCGGGCGAGCGCCGCGATGCGCCGCTCGTAATTCAGGATCGACTTCGTCAGTTCGCTGACCTCGGAGGATCTGCTGGAGGAGGCCGCGCCATTTTCCATCGCCTCGACCAGGAAGGCGGCGTTGGTGGCCTTGGTCCGGTAGCGATTCTCAAGCCCGTTTTTCTCCGCCTCGATCTCGGCTGCGATCTGGTCAAGCAGCTTTGCCAGGCGGTCAAGGCGCGAGATATCGGTCTGCCTGTCTCGAGCCGGATCCCTTGATCTGAAGCCAAATATCGAGGCCATGCGCTCAGTTTCCTGTCATAGCCGGCCTAAGCTGTCCCTTGTGCCCGGCCGGGCCAAAAAAGTTCTTGTCGCATCGTCCAGCTCCTCTGACAGGCGGACATTTTCGACCGATTCAAACAGCCAATCAGAATTGCTGCACCGCAACATACATGCCATTCCCAAAGCGAGTAGGCAACCACCTAGTGCGGCGAATCGGAAATTCGCATCGCTTTGAGGCAGGGTAAGGACCTGTTGACATGATCGGTGTGGGGCGCCGGCGGACCAGATCAAGCCTCGCCGACCGGGCTGGTTGCGGCCATGAGAAAGCGCCGCGACGGCACAGGCTGTTTCGAGCCAAAGCCGGCGCGGCGAAACAGCGCATCCAGCTTGTCGGCGGCCACGCCGCGAACGATGGGGATGAGATTGGATTGGCTGGCCAGGGCGTAGGCCGCAGCCGCTGTCAGCCCTCTCTCGTTCTTCACGTCGAGGAAGTTTCGCAACCGATATTTGTCGCGCACCTGCCGTTCGTGCTTTCTGAGCACGGCCTTGGAGCCTTCCGGCAAACTGTCGATCGCCAGCAGCGCCAGATCCGCGTCGGCCAGACGCTTGAGATCCTGCGTCTTGTGCTGGCCGCTCAGCGAATCCGCGCGAACGATCGCGCCGTAGCCGCAGGACCTGATGACCTTGAAGCGCGCCCCGCAAGCAACTGCGCGCGCGTAGAGTTCATAGTCTTCGCCCAGCCGCAGGTTTTCGTCATAGCGCAGCCCATGCCGGTCCAGAAAAGCGCGGCTGATCACCGGTTTGAGAAAACCCAACTCACCTCTCTGCACACGACGACTGGAGATGTTGCCTTCGATGAAGCGCTCGAAATCGAGAAATTCCGGATCGGCCGAAAACCGCGGAGCGGTGATTTTCGAAACGTCGGTCGCCGCATCGTCCCTGATCATCATGATGTTGTCGGCAGCGAAATCCCAATCGGCGCTGGCGAACAACTCGCGAAATCTGCCCTCGAGAAAAAAATCGTCGGCGTCCAGAATGCTGATGAACGGCGATTTGGAACTGGCGATCGCGGCGTTGCGGGCCAAGGAAGGACCGCCGTTGACGTCGAGCCGGATGACGGAAACCCTGCCGCTGCCATCGTCGGCCGCTCGAACGACTTTCGCGGTATCGTCAGTGGAGGCGTCATCGACGACGACGACTTCGGCCACCTCCGGCTCGCGCAAGGCCGATGCGATGGCAACCGCAATTGTCCGCGCCGCGTTGCGAGCGGCAATGATCACGCAGACTTCCGGTTCTGTCATCAATTCGCCTCTCGACTGCACAGGTAGCTCCGAATTTTCTCCCCAATGCAGCTCTCGTTCTCACTGACTGCCCGGCTGTACGAAACGTCAGCCGGCGCTTATGCTGCGAGTGCGAAGCATCGTTAAAATCACTCGCTCCGTCCAGTCTTTCCTTTCGGGGTCGTCATGGCGCAAATCGACGGGCGGTGAAATGCCAGCGGATAGGCGGGCCGCTTCGCACACCGTCCCTGCCCATTCTGGATGGGTGATCAGCGCACTCGAATCGCTGATCACCAGGTCGATCGACAGGGTTTAGGCAGTGGTGGCCAGGGAATCCGAGGCTGAAGGGAAATCACAAGTCGGTTGCCCAGGATGCTGTCGGGCGAGCAGTGCGCCAGGGACCCGGCCGACGCTACCTGCCGTTAGGTCAGTGGAGGCTTCTCCTGGCACTGAACTTCTCGCCATCGGCCGCTTCGGTCGAACTCAGCTTTCGTTCGACGTCGCGAATCTTGTCAGCCGACGTCGGGGTATTTCTGGCAACCATGGCGAAAACGAGCAGAAAGTAGCCCAGTTGAATGACAATGGCGCAGGCTATGGCGCGAAGAAGCGTTGTGCCTAGCGAAGCGCCGTTGAGATAAGACCAGGCGACCACGATCGCCAGCGCGAAAATCATGCCGATAATGAATTTTGGTAGCGACATACCCGACAGCCCGTCAACCTGCTCGGGCAAAAATCGATGATTGACCACCCCGAGCCTCCCTTCGCCATGCGAGCTTGTTGAGGCCACCCGCTTTTTGGCCGGTTGCTTCCGGCCTTCCCACGCTGTCCATACTCTGACAGAAACAATTTGCAACTCTATTAAGGTGTGCAATAGCGGGCAAGGCCAGCCGCAAATTATTTTGCATAAGTTCGGGGGATCGACTCTGCCATGTTGCGACGCACACCCCGGCATCACAACCAATCACCCGGTATGGACTCACGTCAGTAAGAGCCGCAATATTAATCAGTATTTTACTTTAGGAGCGCTTTATATTTTAAAAAGCTACAGCACGATAATTCTCAACCACGCGGCACAAAGAGCGATACGCCCAAAATCAGCCTCAAAAAGGCACTAACTTTTTCAAGGTTGCCCATAATTTGTCACGAACGCGCCATAAAAGGCCAAAATTTGCGCAGGATCGGTTTATTATTTAATCAATGCATGACGCGATTATTTCAGGCGCTCAAGGAATTGTGTGTTGCGATGCAGCATTTTTTTGATATCGTGCGGCAAACCATCCGTTCAACGTATGGAGTTTATGCATGAGGGACGTAGCTAAGCCGGCCGACGCGGATTTTCCACAGGCCGGTATCGACTTTCCACCAATCGGCGGCCTGCTCAAACGCAGCTTCGATATCGCCGGTTCACTGATTGGGCTGGTTGCTCTCAGTCCGCTGTTTGTGATGGTCGCGCTGCTTGTCAAGTTTTCCGACGGCGGGCCGATTTTCTACGGTCACAGGCGGATCGGGCGGGGCGGACGGATTTTCCCGTGCCTCAAGTTTCGCACTATGGTGCAGAATGGCGAACAGGTGCTGGCGGCATACCTTGCCGCCAACCCGGACGCCAAGGCCGAATGGATAGCTACCCGCAAGCTCAAGAACGATCCGCGCGTCACGCGTGTCGGGGCCGTGCTGAGGAAGCTCAGCCTCGATGAACTGCCGCAGATCATCAACATCCTTCAGGGTGACATGAGCCTTGTCGGTCCTCGCCCGGTGGTGCGTGACGAGCTCGAAATCTACGGCAGTTCGGCCGTCTATTACCTGAAATCGCGCCCTGGCCTGACCGGGCTCTGGCAGGTCAGCGGCCGCAATGACGTTTCCTATGACAGCCGTGTCGCGTTCGATCGCCACTATGTCGAAAACTGGTCGCTGTTCGAGGACATTCGCATCATCATCAAGACCGTGCCTGCCGTCTGGATGTCGCGGGGCTGCTATTGACCGGCCGGCAGCCGGTTGTGCGCGGAGTGACTGTCCAGACGCCAGGCATTCTGCAGCAAGCTTCATCGGACCGGCCCAAAGCGAATCGGAAAACATACAGTTGAAAACAGACATCTTCGAAATCTCCTGGGCCGGCACGGTTAGCAATCGCATGCGACCGATGCGGCTTATGACCACCTGCCTCGCGCTGGCGCTCGCCGTTCCGCAACTCGCCGCGGCCGACGAGTACCGGCTTGGATCCCAGGACAAGCTGACCATCCGCGTGGCCGAATGGCAGACCGTTGAAGGCACGTTCCGCGACTGGACAGCCGTCAACGGAGAATACACGGTCGGCCCGTCTGGAACATTGTCGGTGCCGTTCGTCGGCGAAATGCCGGCATCCGGCAAGACCACATCCGAGATCGCGGCGGCGATCAGCCAGGCGCTCCAGCGCAAGCTCGCTCTGGCGGACCGGCCGGAAGCCTCCGTCGAAATGGCCCAGTACAGGCCGTTCTACATTTCCGGGGAGGTGCAGACGCCGGGCCAGTATCCCTACGTGCCCGACCTGACCGTCCTGAGGGCGATGAGCATCGCCGGCGGTGTCCGGCGGGCCCCCGAAGGACAGCGGTACGACCGCGACATGATCAACGCCAAGGGCGAGTTTGACGTTCTCCAGGACCAACGGGTCCGACTGATCGTTCGGCGCGCGCGCATCGAAGCACAGATCGCCGACAAGCCGACATTCGACGTGCCGAAAGAGCTGGCCGAGGATCCGAAGCTGGCAAGCATCGTTGCCGACGAGATGGCGATCCTGACGGCCGATCAAAAGAATCTCAAACTGCGCCTTCAGGCGCTCGACGATTTGAAGAAGCTGCTGCAGAGCGAGATCGATTCGCTGCAGAAAAAGATCGTCAACCAGCAGCGGCAGGTCGACCTGGCAAAGGAACAGCTCAGCGGCATCGGTTCGCTGGCGCAAAAGGGCCTTGTGGTCAACACTCGGGTTCTGGGTTCGCAGCAAACGATCGCCGACCTGGAAGGACAGATCCTGGATTACGAAACGGCTATCCTCACCGCCAGGCAGTCGATCAGCAAGGCCAACCAGGACGCCATCGACCTGGAGAACACCCAGAATGCCGACCTCGCCACTGGCCGGCAACAGGCAGAAGCCGATCTCGCCGAAACAATGCTCAAGATGAACATGCACACCGGCCTGATGGCCGAAGCCATGTCGGGGAACCCGGCGCTACAAGGCTATCGCGACGGCGAAGAGCCAACGATGTCGTTTGGCCTGGTCCGGATGGTCGACGGCAAGACCAGCGAAATCGCCGCCAGCGAAGATACACCCGTGCTGCCTGGGGACGTGATCAAGGTGAAGCTGGTGCCAATGGCAAGCCAGTAAGCCTTCGAGCGATCGGCGGATCCGATCAAGCCGAACAAGATTCGATCGGCAAAGAGTTCGACCCGGACGAGTTCGACCATGAACTCGTCGACACTGTGCTCGCTGCCCGACAAGCCAGCCTGCCGCCAACTCGGGACGTGAGTAATTACAGCGCAAGGAGATGTTGTGCTTTAGCTGCAACTCAAATCCGAGGAGGACTTCGTCATGCACAGTGCAAGGGACGAAATCGTCAGTCGAGAAAGAGAATTTCACAATCTCAGGTTTAGTCAGGAGGAGGATCCAAGAGGAAGCCTGGACAAGTGGTATCGAACGATTCGACATGGCGCTGAACGTCAAGACGAGCAGATAAAACGGCTTTCGAAAAATGCAGACGTGCTCGAGTACGGTTGCTCCAATGGCGGGTGGTCCCTGCATTCCCTGCACCTGCCCGATCTTTGCCGATCTCTGACGGGGATCGATATTTCGGATGTAGCAGTAAACAAGGCGAACGAACGGGCGAGCGCGCTTGGAAGCACGAACGCTACATTCTTGGCGATGAATGCGGAAGCCATGTCGTTCGAGGACAACAAGTTCGACCTGGTGTATGGACGCGGGATCATCCATCACCTGGACCTGGACCGGTGTTTTTCCGATGTGGTCCGTGTCCTGAAGCCGAACGGCGTGGCGTCCTTCTACGAGCCGATGGGACACAATCCGCTGCTGAATGCCTACAGAAAGCGGACACCCCTCATCCGCACCGCTGATGAACATCCCTTGCTGATTTCGGACTTCGCTTTGGCCCGCCGCTATTTCAGCGATGTCCAGGTGGACTATTTCGGCCTGTGCTCCGTAGGAAGCGCGCTGATGCCGCGAACCATCTCGGAGACCGTCTACACGGTTGGCAAAGCTGTCGATTCAGTGGTTTTGACGCTTCCCTTTGTGAAGCGGTTCGCATGGTACGCGCTCCTGACCCTCAGGGCCTGATCAACAGGCAGCAAACCCAACTCGGGCGAGGCTCGCCTGCTGCCTGTGAGATGAGATGATTGCTTGGCCTTGGCGCTGTCAGGCGGCGTTTTTGTGCGCGCCACCAAAATCAAGGTAATATTTTAGCCCTTGCTTAGCGCCCTGCGGTTTCTGGTTCCGCGAGGTCCGCTGCGGTCCATCGGGGACGGGCGACATGCACCCTGACCAGCTTGAAGTAGCTGTAATACAGGAGGAAGGAGCCCGTGATGTAGGGGTTGAAGGTGTCGATCTCAACGAAGGACCGAATGAACAAAAGCACCATCACGCCGGCAAGAATCACCGACTCGGCTTGCCATGCCCTGAATATCAGGGCCGATATATGGCCCCATAGCGTGCGCAGGATGATCAGCGAAATCAGCGTCGCCCCGACATAACCGAGCTCGACGAGGGCTTCGATATAGGTGTTGTGGAAGTGGAAGCCGCTTCGGGTTGTGATGTAGAATTCGTTCCAGAGCCGCTCGGCCTCGGCGAACCCCTGCACCCAATAGGCCGCGTAGCCGACGCCGAGGACTGGCGCCTGCTGCGCCGCTTCCCAGCCCTGCTCCCAAAGATAGGTCCGTCCGGTGAGCGTGGAATCCTTTCCGAAGGCGCCAAGGACGAAATCCAGAAGTCCTGCAAAGGCAACCGCGGTGACCACGACCAGCCCGCATGCGCCGACCACGAAAATCACCCGTCGGTAGCGGAGTGGAAGCTTTTTGGCCATGGCAAGCAGAGCCACCAGAGCGAGAACTGCCGGTATCGAAGCCGTCGAGGTGGCGGAATGCGCCATGATCAGAAGATAGGCCGATAGGACGAGGATGGGCGCCGTCAGGATGAAGCTTATCCGGCCGCGCCTGAGAAAAACCAGGAAGACAATGCAAAAATAGATGCCAAGGGAGGCGACAAAGCCGATCTGGTTCTTGGAGCTGAATGCGCCGACGAAATTGTACGTCCCGTCGAGCATATCATAGGAATAACCCCCGACCTTGAGCGAATAGAGCAGGACGACAAAAATCCCGATCAGTGAGCCTATCGTCAACGTCCGGACGCTGACGGTGCGCGCGGCGATGTAGGCGCAGGCGATATGGGAGCAATACTGGATTGACGTCCTCAACGTGATGCCGGGGGCATCCGACCAGAACACCGAGAGGCAGACATAGAATGCAAACGCCAGCGGCAGCCACGCGCTGGAGGCATGCCGCAACAGCCGCCGGTAGTCTACCAGAATCAGGGGAAGCCAGACCGCATAATAGGCCAGGATCAGGATCGGCCCGAAAACCGAGGAGTAGGAGAACGCCCAAATGGAGATGGCAACAGCAAATGCGCCGTAGACGGTGCTCTTCTCCGGGTCGACCAACAGAGATTTTGGAATCTTCATCTCGGTAGCGAATTCCCGTCCATGCAGTTCAATGCCGATTCGCCGCCGCGCCATGCGCGGACGCTCTCATTGTGCAGTGCAATATAACCCATCCCCCACAGCCTGTCACCCAAATGAGGCAAAAACAGCCGTAAGGCGCCCGAGACAGCGGTAAAAGGCCACGACAGGCCGTGCGGCAAGAACCGAGCATCCCGGCGCAGCGCTGGGGCATCGCTCTCGGCGCCGTCAAACACCATCGCCGCCGCATTTAACGAGACGGTCGGCATGACCGCCGCGCCGAACTGTTTTTGCAGTTGCTTTCAGCACCGGACCGAAAAATAGCAGCCGGCATTCGTTGCATCCGTTGCAATGAATGAGGCCCTCCGCGTACGCTATCTCGGGGACAACCAGACGATGGCCACACCAACAATTGGCAGGCGCTGGTCGTCCCCGATCTGCTGGGTTGGAGCAAACGGATGGACAAACCTCGAATCTTCCTGGGCTCGTCGGGGAAGCAGAAAAAACTGCTGCAGGCGCTGACACGCGGTCTTGAAGACATCGCGCATGTGGAACCCTGGACGACGTCCTTCAATCCGGGGACAACCACCCTGGGGCGCCTGCTCGAGCTTACGCGTGAAGTCGACTTCGCCGCTTTCGTCTTCGCCCAGGACGACTGGACGAGTGGAAGCCTGCCAGCATCATCTGCTCCTGTATCCGCTCAAGCTTCTCCGCGAGACAATGTCGTCTTCGAAGCCGGCCTTTTCGGCGGAGTCCTTGGAATGCGCCGAACGTTTATCCTTCATGCCAACGGTTCCAAGCTTCCAAGCGATCTCCTGGGCCTGACGTCCGTGAGGTATGGCGAAGCGACGACCGCCGCGGAGATGAGAGCGGTCAACCAAAAGCTGCGAAAAGCTGTTGAAAATGAAGGCCGCGTCGCCCGAATAGAGGGCCTTTGGTGGCAGTTTTCCCTGTCGGAGCGGACCGCAAAGGAACCGTCCGCCGTGAGCCTCCTGCGTATCGCGCGAGACCGCGATGGCGCGTTGGAGTTGGCCGGCCGCTCATGGCAAGAGAATGGCAGTCTGTCAGCCAGATACTGGAGCGAGGCGGTAAAGGAGAGAAAGGAGCCTGCCGGCATCTTCTACTTTTGGAATGGAGAACGGCCCTTGGATGCTAACGCGTCGCAGTTGTACGGGACGGGGGAGATCCGGCTGGAGTCCGCCGATCGCGCGTCCGGGTACTTTACCACACGCGCCGACACGCAGCCAAAACTGAACGCGCGCACCTCAGGCGTCTACTTGCGCGCCGAACCGGAGGACTTGAGCATCCTGGACGGGCGCGACAACCAGCGACGAGTGGAGTTGATCGCGGAGCGGCTGAGCCATTGGAAGTCGATCAAGAACGTTTGAACTGTGCGCGTGGAAGTCGCCTTGCAGAGACGGCAGCCCCAGCATCGAATGGTCAGGTCGTAGCCAAGAGCGGCTCTCAACCGCCTGCTCCTGGCCCGCCATGAACCTGTTCGAGGCTCCAGTCCCCGGCTTGAACTTCTCCGCTGTTGACTTCACATTCGCCGCCGGCGGTGTCGCCAGCGCCCGTCGGGGCGGGCAAATGAGGGAGACCATATGCCAATGAGTTTTGCGGGACGGTTTGCCGGACGATCGGCCGTGGTCACCGGTGGCGCCTCAGGCATCGGCCTGGCCGTCGCGCAACGAATCGTTGAAGAGGGCGGGCACGTTTGCGTCTGGGATCGCAACTCCACCCAGATCGAGCAGGCCAAGGCTGTCATCGCCGACTTGCACGGCGTGACCGTCGACGTCGCCGATCCTGTAGCGGTCGCACAGGCCGCCCGGCAGACGATCGAAGCCCTTGGCGCGGTCGATATCCTGGTCACCAGCGCGGCCATCACCGGACCGAACATGACGACCTGGGACTATTCGGTGGAGGATTGGCACCGGGTCATCGACATCAACATCAACGGCGTCTTCTACTGCAACAAGGCGCTGGTTCCGCACATGCTCGAGCGCAATTACGGCAGGATCGTCAACATCGCTTCGATCGCCGGCAAGGAGGGAAACCCGAATGCCTCTGCCTACAGCACCTCCAAGGCGGCGGTGATCGGCCTGACCAAGTCGCTGGGCAAGGAACTGGCGAAGACCAAGGTGACGGTGAACTGCGTCACGCCGGCAGCGGTGCGCACCGCGATCTTCCAGCAGATGAGCCAGCAGCACATCGATTTCATGCTGTCGAAAATACCAATGGCGCGGTTTGGCGAGGTCGAGGAGGTGGCGGCGCTGATCTCGTGGATCGCTTCCGAGGAATGTTCCTTTACGACGGCTGCCGTTTTCGACGTTTCCGGCGGCCGGGCGACCTATTGAAGCAACTGGAACGATTTGCAACCTGGGACGCCGGACTGGAGTTTACGTCGTTTGCTTAGGGTCGAACCTCCACAGTCCGACGAAGAACTGCTCGACCGCTTCCAGCGCGCCGCCTTCGGCTATTTTCTGGAAACCGTGAATGCGGAAAACGGACTGGTTGCCGACACGTCGCGGCCAAATTGGCCGGCAAGCATCGCAGTCGTCGGCTTCGCCCTGTCCTGCTATCCGGTCGGGATCGAGCGCGGCTGGATAGCACGAGACGCAGCCGTGAAGCTGACGCTTGCCGCACTGCGTTTCTTCTGGAACAGCCGGCAAGGCGATGGCGACGACGTCACCGGCCACAAAGGCTTTTACTACCATTTCCTCGACATGCGGACCGGCCTGCGCGCCTGGCGGTGCGAGTTGTCGGTGGTTGACACGGCGCTGCTGATGGCCGGCGTGCTCACGGCTGGCGCCTATTTCACAGGCGACACTGACGACGAAACCGAAATCCGCGAGCTGGCGGAAATGCTCTACCGACGCGTCGACTGGCGATGGATTCAAGGCAGCAGACCGATCTTGCGACAGGGCTGGAAGCCGAAGAGCGGCTTTCTGCGTTATGGCTGGGAAGGCTACAACGAAGCGACGATCCTTTACGTCCTGGCAATGGCCGCCCCCGACAAACCCGCCTCGGACGACAGCTATGCCGGCTGGACGGCGACATATCAGTGGGAAAACATCTACGGCTACGACGTGCTCTATGGCGGCCCGCTGTTCATGCACCAGTTCTCACATGCCTGGATCGACTTCGATGGCATCCGGGATGCGTTCATGCGGGACAAGAACTCGGACTATTTCGAAAACAGCCGCCGCGCGACCTACCTTCACCGCGACTATGCGCGGCACAACCCCTCTGGCTATGACGGCTACGGCGAAGCACTTTGGGGCCTTTCGGCGGGTGACGGACCCGGCAAATTCCGCGCGCGGATCGAGCGGCGGCCGCGCAAATTTTCCGGCTATGCAGCGCGTGGCGCACCGTTCGGCCCCGATGACGGAACGATTGCGCCGTGGTCGTATCTCGCATCGCTGCCCTTCGCGCCGGAAATCTGCCTGCCTGCGCTGCGCCACCTCAGAGAACGCCACCCTGAGGTGGTCGACGGTTTCAGGATGCCGAGCGGCTTCAACCCGACGCTGGCGAACCGGCGGAAGTTCGGGCCGAGCGGCTGGATATCGGATGCGCACTACGGACTGGACCAAGGCATCGTCGTGCTGATGATTGAAAACCACCGCTCGCGGCTGATCTGGGAGCTGATGCGGTCGAGCCCGCATATCCGTCGCGGCCTGTGCAAGGCCGGGTTCTCCGGCGGCTGGCTGTCGCAGCCGGCGAGCCCTCCTCGCAAGGACCCCTGCTGAATGACGGCTAAAACGCGCCGCGTTTTACCGGCCTCCTGCGACGCGCTTTAGGTTGCTGTTCCATGCATGTGCGCGACATGCATTAGCGCCCAGTGGTCGCTGTCGTTTCGGCCACGAAGACGTTCGCCTTCCCGGCAACTCGCGCTCGCTGGGAAGGCCGTTCGATTTCGTCTAACTTGATTTACTTAGCCGGCGAACGTGTAGGCGGTCTTTACCGTAGTGTAGAATTCCGCTGCGTAGCGGCCTTGCTCGCGCGGGCCGTAGCTCGACCCCTTGCGTCCGCCGAAAGGCACGTGGAAGTCAACGCCCGCCGTCGGCAGATTGACCATCACCATACCGGCCTCCGAGTTGCGCTTGAAATGCGTGGCGTGCTTGAGGCTCGAGGTGCAGATGCCCGACGTCAGCCCGAACGGCGTGTCGTTGGCCACCGCCAAGGCCTCGTCATAGTCCTTGACGCGGATGACGTTGGCGACCGGACCAAAAATCTCCTCGCGTGAAATGCGCATGGCGTTGGTGGCTTGCGTGAACAGCGCCGGTTGCAGGTAGAAGCCGCGGGTTTCGCGATCGAGCCGCTCGCCGCCGAAGGCGAGATCGGCGCCTTCCTGGCGGCCGATGGCGATATAGTCTTCGTCCTGTTTCAACTGGCTCTGGTCGACGACGGGTCCGATCTGGGTTTTCGCATCGAGGGCGTCGCCGACGACCAGCTTGGCGAGGCGATCTTTCATCGCATCGACGAAGCGGTCATGGATGCCGTCCGTCACGACCAGGCGGGACGACGCCGTGCAGCGCTGGCCGGTCGAGAAATATGCGCCATTGATCGCGCAGTCGACGGCGACGGCTAGGTCTGCATCGTCGAGCACGACGAGCGGGTTCTTGCCGCCCATTTCGAGCTGGTACTTGCGCATGTGCTCGACGCTGGCGGCAGCCACGCGCTTGCCGGTGCCGACCGAGCCGGTGAAGGTGATGGCATTGAGGTCAGGGCTGTCGAGCATGGCCTGGCCGACTACCGAACCCTTGCCCATGACGAGATTGAGCACACCCTTAGGCAGGCCCGCACGGTGCAATATGTCGACAATGGTCCAGGCGCTCTCCGGAACCAGCTCGGCCGGCTTGAAGACGATGGTGTTGCCGTAGGCCAGGGCAGGAGCGATCTTCCACGCCGGGATGGCGATCGGGAAATTCCACGGTGTGATGATGCCGACGACGCCGACCGCTTCGCGTGTGATCTCGACACCGACGCCGGGCCGCACGCTTGGAACCAGCTCGCCCGACAGGCGCAGCGTCTCACCAGCAAAGAAATCGAAGATCTGGGCGGCCCGCACGGTTTCGCCAATTCCCTCGACCAGCGTCTTGCCCTCCTCGCGCGCCAACGCCCGGCCGATTTCATCTTTCCGCGCGGTGATCTCGTCCGACGCCTTCCTCAGCACCGCATGGCGTGCCAGCAAGCCCGATCGGGACCACGCAGGAAATGCCGCTTTCGCCGCCGCGATGGCCTGCCGCGCCTGCTCGGCGTCGCCCGACGCATATTCGCCGACCACGTCGTCGAGATTGGAAGGGTTGATGTTGCGGGAGCCGGCATCGCCCACCCACTCGCCATCGATGAGGTTCTTTCGAAACGGGATCATGTCGCTGTCTTCCTTGTCCTTCGATTGCCGTCTATCTGGACCACCAGCCGCCACACCGCAAGGCCGCCAGCGGCAAAGTTCTGCTCCTCGACAGGCATGTGCTAAGCAGGTTTCGGAAAAGTGTTCGATGTTTTCCGATAAAAACCTGCGACAAACACAAACCCGGCAGGCGAAGCCCGGCAGGCCTGCTTGGGTGTCGAGGTGGTAAACCATGATTCTAGTGCGGCGCGACGCGGATCGCGCCAGGAGGAGGCTGCCATGTCCGACAGCGCGTTGCCGCTGGTGATCAGTGCGCCCGAGCCACGCACGCTCGACCTGATTTTCACGCCCGAGGCACTGGCGAGATTCCGCGCCAGATACCGTATCGTCGAAACGTCGCCAGAAGGCGTCGCGGCCCTGCCACACGATGTGGTCGCCGAAGCGCGCTACATCGTCGGCCAGCCGCCGATCGCGCCGGAGACGCTGGAAAGGATGACGGCGCTGCGCTGTGTCTTCAATGTCGAGAGCAACCTCATCAACAACATGCCGTATGAAACGCTGTTTTCGCGCGGCATCCATGTCGTCACCACCGGCATGGTGTTTGCCGAGCCGGTGGCCGAGCTCGGTCTTGCCATGGCGCTCAACCTCGCCCGCGACATCGTCGACGCCGATCTTGCGTTTCGTCAGGGCAAGGAGCTGTGGGGCGGCGAGGGCAACCGGGCGGCGCGGCTTCTCTCCGGCGCGGATGTCGGTATCATCGGCTTCGGCGATCTCGGCCGTGCGCTCAACCGGCTGCTGTCGGGCTTTCGCACGCGGACCAAGGTCTTCGATCCGTGGCTGCCGCCCTCGATCCTGATCGAGAACGGCGTCGAGCCGGCTTCCCTCGACACGGTTTTGTCGAGTAGCGATTTCGTCTTCGTGGTCGCTTCGGTGACCAGCGAAAACCAGGGTTTTCTCGGCACTGAGGCCTTTGCCAGGATGCGCAAAGGAGCCGCCTTCATCCTGCTCAGCCGTGCCGGCGTGGTCGATTTTCCGGCGCTGATGGATGCAGTTCGCAGCGGCCACATCGTCGCCGCCAGCGATGTGTTTCCGCAAGAGCCGCTGGCGCAGGACCATCCTGTCCGCACGCTGCCCGGCTTCCTGCGCTCCGCCCACCGGGCCGGCGCGCTCGACATCGCTTTCAAGCGGATGGGCGACATGGTGCTGGAAGACATGGACCTGATCGACCGCGGCCTGCCGCCAATGCGTTCGAAGCGGGCCGAACGCGAGACCGTTTCGCGCATGCGCTCGAAGCCGGTCGACAAGAACTGAGCCGTCAGGCCCAGCGGCTGCGAGTTTCTCAGATGGTGAACGACCAGAACAGGCAGGCGAGCGTCGCTGCGGCGAAGACGACAAAGAACAGGCTTCTCAGCAGGATATTGCGGCGCAGCTCGTTCATGAAGAGATGGCAGCCGACGACGGCCACGACAAACAGGAACCGCCAATTCAGCAGTGCCGGCAGGACATTGCTTCGATCGAAAGCCCACCTGGCGGCGAGGCCGCCAATGATGGCCGCGAACAACACGATGACTGTCCAGAAGATCGCATCCGCAGCATGTGTCAGGACGATGCCGGCGACCCTGATCGGCAGGATCATCATCAGCAGCGCGCTGAAGAAGTACACGCCCGCGAGCGGGATAAACGTCCCGGCATCGGCGACGTCGTCCAGGCGTTCTGCGCCGATCGCACCAAAGGGATAGCCATGCCTGGCCACCGCCAGGTTGAGAGCCATCAGCAAAGCCGTCAATATGGCCACCAATGCGAATGAAGTGAGGGCTTTGCTCATAATGGTCCTGCTCGGAACGAATCGGATAAGGACGTTGGTAGCCCACGGTTTGTAAATTGCTGGTAAGCGTCGCGACGCGCTTTGGACGCCCTCATTCCGCCGCGTGAAGGCGCCGCGCCTCGATGATGGTGCTGATCTCGGCGCGGCAGGAGCCGCAATTGGTGCCGGCATGCAAGGTGGCGCCGATCGCTTCGACGCTTACGCAGCCTCCGCGCACCGCTTCGGCGATCTGATTGGCGCCGACCCCGAAACAGGAGCAGACGATGGCGCCGCGATCGACGCTGTTGCCGCCCGGCCGCCCCGCCACGATCGCCAGTCGCCCGCGCCGATCGGCATGGTCCGCGCTCAACTGCTCGACCGCCCAGCCGCGCGACACCGCGACCGGCCCGGGCGCAAGATAGAGCGCGCCGGTCAGCCGGCTGCCGGCAAAGCGGGCGAAGCGATAGTGCCCGCCGGCGACGTCATGATAGGCGAGCGTCTCGCCTGGCGTGTCCGCCCCGAAAAGCGAAGCCGCGAAATCCGGCCAGTCCCGGTTGACTTCCAGCGCAAGCTCGAGACGCCAGCCGGCGGCGCAGCGGGCGAGGCTCCAATAGTCGGCGTCGATCGAGGCTGGCCGTTCGGCAAGCACCGCGAAGCCGAACGCGACGGCAGCGAAGCGTTCCACCCGGGCGGCAACATTCTTCGAGGCCGGCTGTCCTGAAATCGGATCGGTGATGGGCGCCACCAGCGCATCGACACGAGCCCGCGCGGAAAACTGGTCCGTCCAATGCATCGGCACGAAGACCGAGCCTGGCCGCTGCCGCGCCGTCACCAGCGCACGAAGCAGCACCTCGCCATGCTCGGTTGAGACGCGGACGATGTCGGCATCGCCGATGCCGAAGTGCTGAGCGTCCGCCGGGTGGATTTCGGCGAACGGCTCGGCCAGGTGCTGCGACAGCCGCTGGCTTTTTCCCGTCCGCGTCATGGTGTGCCAGTGGTCGCGAACCCGCCCGGTGTTGAGCACCAGCGGGAAATTTTCGTTCGTGCGGGTTTGCGGAACTGGACGGATCGGGATGAAGCGCGCCTTGCCGTCGGGTGTGTAGAAGTTGCCGTTGGCGAAGAAGCGGGTGCTGGCTGAGCTATGTCCAGCTTGAACACCCCCCTGGGGGGGGGGGGGGGGGGGGGGGGGGCGCCGGGGGGGGGGGGGGGGGGGGGGCGGCCCCGGGGGGGGGGGGGGCGGGCCCGGGGGG
>NZ_JBVVQJ010000004.1:160579-237950 GCF_055811475.1 Mesorhizobium sp. WSM4829
GGGTTTTTATCTGCGGCGGGGGGCCATCCGGGGGGGGGGGGCTCGTCTTGCCCCCCCCCCCCCCCCCCGCGGGGCCGGGGGGGGGGCCCCCCCCCCCCCGAGGGGGGTGCCTTGGCTCGGCGCCGGCCATTGGAATGGCGCCAACTCCTCATAGGTCTCTGCATCGACCCCGGCATACGCACCGATGTCGAAATCGCGGGCGCCGTCATTCTCGAACGCCGACAGCGCGGCGTGCTCGGCGAAGATATCGGCTGGCGACGGATGCGAAAACGCTTCGTCAAAACCCATCCGCTTGGCGACTTCGGCGACGATCCACCAGTCGGCCCTTGCCTCTCCGGGCGTGGCCAAAAAGGCGCGCTGGCGCGAGATGCGGCGCTCCGAATTGGTGACCGAGCCGTCCTTCTCGCCCCATGCGGCGGCGGGCAGCCGGACGTGGGCGTGGCGGACCGTGTCGGTCTTGGCCAGCACGTCCGACACCACGACAAACGGGCAGGCCTTGATCGCCGCCTCGACGGCATCGGCGTCCGGCATCGAGTCGACCGGGTTGGTCGCCATGATCCACAGCGCCTTGATGCGCCCGTCGGCTACAGCCTGAAACATCTCGACCGCCTTCAGGCCGGGCTTTTCGGCGACGGCCGGCGCACTCCAGAACCGCTGCACGCGGTCGCGGTGCTCGGGGTTTTCGATCTCCATATGGGCGGCCAGCATGTTGGCCAGGCCGCCGACCTCGCGACCGCCCATGGCGTTGGGCTGGCCGGTCACCGAAAACGGTCCGGCGCCGGGCTTGCCGATGCGGCCGGTGGCGAGATGACAGTTGATGATGGCGTTGACCTTGTCGGTGCCCGAGGACGACTGGTTCACGCCCTGGCTGTAGACGGTCACCGTATTCGCCGTCGCGGAGAACAGGCTGTAGAAGCGGACAAGCTCGGCCTCGCCGAGGCCCGTGGCAGCGGCAACGCCGGCAAGGTCGAGCGCGGAAGCGGCAAAAAGGGCTTGCCCGAAGCCGGTTGTGTGCGCTGTGATATAGGTGCGGTCCAACGCGTTGTGCTGGCCGAGATAGGCGAGCAGCCCTGTGAACAGCGCGACGTCGCCATCCGGCGCGATCGCCAGATGCATGTCGGCAATATCTGATGTCATCGTGCGGCGCGGGTCGACCAGTACCACCTTCATGTCGGGCCGTTTTTCCCGGGCAGCGGCAATGCGCTGGTAGAGCACCGGATGGCACCAGGCGAGATTGGAGCCGACCAGCACGATCAGATCGGCGAGTTCCAGATCCTCGTAGCTGCCCGGCACCGTGTCAGAGCCGAAGGCGCGGCGGTGGCCGGCAACCGACGAGGCCATGCACAGGCGCGAATTGGTATCGATATTGGCCGAGCCGATGAAGCCTTTCATCAGCTTGTTGACGACATAATAATCCTCGGTCAGCAACTGACCGGAGACGTAGAAGGCGACCGCGTCGCGACCGTGCTCGGCGATGGTCCGCGAGAAAGTCGAGGCGACGAGGTCGAGCGCTTCGTCCCAGTCCGTGCGGCGACCGTGGATCTCCGGATAGAGCAGCCGTCCGTCTAGGTCGATCGTCTCGGCCAGCGCCGAGCCCTTGGAACAGAGCCGGCCGAAATTCGCCGGATGGTCAGGGTCGCCGCGAACGGTTACCTCTCCGTTCGCGGCGACCTTCGCCAGCACGCCGCAGCCCACCCCGCAATAGGGGCAGGTGGTCCTCACCTCGCGCGCTTCGTCGATCTTCATAATTCAAGCCGCGCGACTGGCCAGCGCTTCCAGCGCAATGAACAGGCGCTCGCCCTCGATCCGCACCGGAATGGTGCGCACCGCACCTTCGTCGGCGCCGAGCGCCTTGCCGGTTTCCAGCGAGATCACCCAATTGTGCAGAGGACAGGTCACCGCCGCGCCATGGACGATCCCCTGCGAGAGCGGCCCGCCCTTGTGCGGGCAATGGTCCTCGATGGCGAAGACCTGATCGTCAGCGGTGCGGAAGACGGCGATCTTGCCTTGAGGCGTGGCGACGCAGCGCGCGCCGCGGCGCGGAATGTCTGAGAGCGTGCCGACAGCAATCCAGTTCATCATCATCACTCCGCCGCCTGCGCGAAGCCGACCGAAGCCATCGGCCGGAATTCGTGCTTGTCCTTGCCGGAAACGCGTTCCGACCACGGGTCGACCTGAGCGAATCTCTGCGAAAAGACGAAGCGGTCGAAATAGGCCTTGCGCTTCTCGCCATCGTCCATGATCTGGCGCTTGATCTCGGCGATGCCGATGCGCTTGGCCCATTTGTAGATGCGCTCGAGATAGCGGCCCTGCTCGCGATACATCTGCGTCAGCGCCACGATATGCTCCAACGCCTCATCCTCGGTCTTGACCAGGCCGAGCACCTCGGTGCCCTTGATGTCGAGACCGGCTGCCCCGGCGAAATGGATCTCGTAGCCTGAATCGACGCAGATCACGCCGACATCCTTGCAGGTTGCCTCGGCGCAGTTCCTCGGGCAGCCCGACACCGCCATCTTGACCTTGGCCGGCGTCCACGAGCCCCACATGAATTTCTCGATGCGGACGCCGAACCCCGTCGAATCCTGCGTGCCGAAGCGGCACCAGTCCGAACCGACGCAGGTCTTTACGGTGCGCAGTCCTTTGGCATAGGCGTGGCCGGAGACGAAGCCGGCCTGGCCGAGATCGGCCCACACCGCCGGCAGATCCTCCTTGCGGATGCCGAGCATGTCGATGCGCTGGCCACCGGTGACCTTGACCATTGGAATTTCGAATTTGTCGACGACGTCGGCAATGGCGCGCAATTCGGCGGCATTGGTGACGCCGCCCCACATGCGCGGCACCACCGAATAGGTGCCGTCCTTCTGGATGTTGGCGTGGACGCGTTCGTTGATGAAGCGCGACTGGTAGTCGTCTGCATACTCGTCTGGCCAGTCGCAGACGAGATAGTAATTGAGCGCCGGCCGGCATTTGGCGCAGCCGCAGGAGGTGGTCCATTCCAGTTCCTGCATGACGGCGGGAATGGTCTTCAGGCCCTTGGCCTTGATCAGCCGGCGGACCTCATCATGGCCGAGCGTGGTGCAGCCGCACATCGGCTGCACCGCCGCCGGATTATATTTGTCGCCGATGGTAAGTACCATCAGCTTCTCGACCAGCCCGGTGCAGGAGCCGCAGGAGGCAGACGCCTTGGTGTGAGCGCGCACGTCGTCGAGCGAGGTCAGGCTTTTGGCCGTGATCGCGCCAGTGATCTTTCCCTTGCAAACGCCGTTGCAGCCGCAGATTTCCGCATCATCCGGCAAGGCTGCAACGGCCGCCATAGGGTCCAGGGAGGCGCCTCCCTGGTATGACTGGCCGAAGATAAGCGTGTCGCGCATTTCCGATATGTCGGTCTGCTTCTTCTTGAGGTCGTTGAACCAGGCGCCGTCCGCCGTCTCGCCGTAAAGCACGGTGCCGATGATGCGGTCATCCCTGAGCACCAGCCGTTTGTAGACGCCGGCGGCGGCGTCGCGCAGCACGATCTCCTGGCGGTCCTCGCCCTCGGCAAAGTCGCCGAGCGAGAACAGCTCGATGCCGGTGACCTTGAGCTTGGTCGGCGTGTCCGAATGGACGAAGGCGGCGGCCTCGTCGCCGGCCAACTGGCTGGCGGCGACACGCGCCATCTCATAGAGCGGTGCGACCAGGCCGTAGACCATGCCGTTGACCTCGGCGCATTCGCCGAGCGCGAAGATGTCGGGATCGTTGCTGCGCATGCCGGCGTCGACGACGATGCCGCGATTGAAGGCAATGCCGGCGTCTTTCGCCAGCGTCGCATTCGGCCTGATGCCGACCGCCATGACGACCAGCGTCGCCGGGATGACGGTGCCGTCGGCGAGTTCCACCTGCTCGACCTTACCCTTGCCTGTGATCGCCTGGGTGTTGGCCTTGGTGATGACCTTGATGCCGCGTTGCTCGACAGCGCGCTGCAGCAGATAGCCGGCGGCCGGATCGAGCTGACGCTCCATCAGCGTCGGCATGACATGCAGCACGGTGACGTCCATGCCTTGCGCGTTCAAGCCCGCTGCCGCCTCCAGCCCGAGCAAGCCGCCGCCGATGACCACGGCCTTGGCCCGTGACTGCGCGGCCAGCATCATCGCCCGAACATCGTCGAGATCGCGATAGGTCAGGACGCCCGGCAGATCATGGCCGGGCACCGGGATGATAAACGGCACCGAGCCGGTGGCGATGACGAGCTTGTCGTAGGGCTCGGTCACGCCATGATCGGAGGTGACGGTCTTTGCCTGCCTGTCGATGGCGACGATCTTGTGGCCCTTGTAGAGGGTGATCCCGTGCTTGATGTACCAGCCATCGCCATGGATGATGATCTCCTCATAGTCCTTTTCGCCTGACAGAACCGGCGACAGCATGATGCGGTCGTAGTTCACGCGCGGCTCGGCATTGAAGATGGTGACCTGGTAGAGGTCCGGCGCCTTTTCCAGCAGGTGCTCCAGCATGCGCCCGGGGGCCATGCCGTTGCCGATGATGACGAGTTTTTCGGTCATGTCCTGATCCACTCCTGTCTCATTCAGCCGCGTAGGAAAGGCCTGAAGCTTCGGCGGCGGCCGCGCGCTCCATCCGCCGGATGCTGAAGTGCATCCAGGCAAAGCAGGTGGCGACGATGACGAAGAGCAGCATGAAGCAACTCGACCAGACGCCGGTGAGGTCGTTGAGTGCGCCGAAGGCGATTGGCAGGATAAAGCCGCCGAGCCCGCCAATCATGCCGACAACGCCGCCGACCGCGCCGACACTCTGCGGGTAGTAAACCGGGATGTGCTTGTAGACGGCGGCCTTGCCAAGGCTCATGAAGAAGCCGAGCACGCAGGCAACGGCTATGAAGGCGAACGGGCCGATCTCGAAATGGAAGGCGATCGGCCCGCTGATGCCGTGCACGACGTAGTCTGCCGAGGGGAGAGACAGAACGAGAGTCGCGACGGCACTGACCGCGAAGGTCCAGTAGAGCACGGTGCGGGCGCCGATCCGGTCGGATAGCACGCCGCCGTAGGCGCGAAAGATACTCGCCGGGATCGAATAGGCCGCGCCGATCATGCCGGCGGTCGCGATGCCGAATCCGTAGACGCCGATCAGGTAGCGCGGCAACCACAGCGACAGCGCCACGAATGCTCCGAAGGCGAAGAAATAATAAAAGGCGAAGCGCCAGACCTGCAGGTTCTTGAGTGGCGCGAATTCCTGCAAGAAGCTTCTCGCGGGCGCTGCCTTGCCGGCGCGGCGCTCGCGGATGACCGGATCGTTGTCGGTGGTGAACCAGAAGACGGCGGCCATGACCACGAGTGCTGCCGCCCAGATCAGCGCGACCGACTGCCAGCCCCAGGAGAGAAGCACGAATGGTGCCAGGAACTTGGTGACCGCGGCGCCGACATTGCCGACACCGAAAATGCCAAGCGCCGTGCCCTGCTTGCCGGCCGGGAAGAAGCGCGAGACATAGGCGACACCGACGGCGAAGGAACCACCAGCGAGCCCAACGCCTAACGCGGCGACCAGCATCTGTCCGTAGGTTTGCGCAAAAGCGAGCAGGAAGGTCGCGACCGCCGCCGCAAGCATGGTCGCGGTATATACCAGCCGTCCGCCAAAACGGTCGGTCCAGACACCGAGCACCATGCGCACGAGCGAACCGGTGAGGATCGGCGTGCCGACCAGCAGGCCGAACTCCGTCTCGTTCAGCCCAAGGTCCTGCTTTATGCGCACGCCGATGATTGAAAATATCGTCCACACCGCGAAGCAGACGGTGAAGGCGATGGTGGACATCACAAGCGCCTGGCGGGGAGCATTGTCCTGGCTGGGCGCGGCTGGGAGATTTGCGGTCAACGTCTGGCTCCGGTTTGCGGCGTGGGAGGCACCGCGGATGTTTGTGGGTGAATGATCAGCGGCGCGGCATCGGTGCGTGCAACGAGACCGGGCTCGCCACGGTCAGGTCCTTGCTTTCCGTCTTGGCGCCGACGGGAAACAGCAGGAGCGCTGCGGTGAACAGTGCCGCCGTCAGCGCGCTGCTGGCCAGAAAATCGCGGCGCGTGAAGTCCGCGAGGGACGCGCCAGTTCCGATCCGTTTCGTCATCGTCGTCTCCGGTTGGGCGCCGCTTGGGACCAGCGCCGTCGATCGCGTAAAACAAAAAAGCCGCCGGTCAGGTCTTTGCGCGTCCGTCCATCCGGGATCGCGTATTGACCTGAGCGGCAGCTTTGCCTGTGGCGCCCGCCATTGGACGCCGTGTCACTTGGCCCTTTCGGACCTACAATCTGAAAAGCAGGAAGCGTGCCAATTCGACAGCGCTCCAGATTATCGAATTAAATCAATGTGAACCGCAGCCGCGCGATTTTTGACCAAGCCCGGCAGCGGATCAAAGATTAGTCAGAATGCCTTGCACAGCAGCATAATATTTGTGCAATGCGGTAGATTGCCCATTGCCGATGCAGATTGCCAATTGTAGATGATGACGCGTTTTTCGGTCATGGCCTTACTCCGCGGCTTCCACGAAGCGGTGGCGTTCGTAGAGGAACTTCAGCACCGCCTCGCGGCAGCGCAGGAAGGTCCGGTCGGAGGAAAGCTCGATGCGCCGGCGCGGCCGGGCCAGCGGCACCGCAAGCACCTCGCCGATGGTCGCCGCTGGACCGTTGGTCATCATGACGATGCGATCGGACAACAGCACCGCCTCGTCGACATCGTGCGTGATCATGATCGTCGTCGAGCCAAGCCTCGAATGGATATCCATCACCGCATCCTGCAGATGGGCGCGCGTCAGAGCGTCCAGCGCACCGAAGGGCTCGTCGAGCAGCAGGATCTTCGGCTCCATGGCCAGCGCGCGGGCGATGCCGACGCGCTGCTTCATGCCGCCCGATATCTCGGCGGGCCGCTTGTCCCTGGCATGCGCCATCTGCACGAGGTCGAGATTGCGCATGATCCAGTCATGCCGCTCGGCCTTGGTCCTGGTCGAACCGAACACCTTCGACACCGCCAGATTGATGTTCTCGTAGACGGTGAGCCACGGCAAAAGGCTGTGGTTCTGGAATACCACGGCGCGCTCGGGTCCGGGGCTGTCGACCTCCTTGTCCTCGAGCAGGACCGCGCCGGCGGAGACTCTGGTCAGCCCGGCGATCAGGTTGAGCAAGGTCGACTTGCCGCAGCCGGAATGGCCAATGATGGAGACGAATTCGCCTTTGTCGATGGTCAGCCGGATGTCTTTCAGCACCTCGCTGACCTGGCCGCCGCGGGCAAAGGATTTGTCGATATGGTCGAGTTTCAGGTAGGCCGTCATCGCCCCTCTCCTCACTTTGCCGTTGTGCCGCGGGTGACGAAGGCGCCGACCGCCGCGACCAGGCGGTCGAGGCAGAAGCCGGTGACGCCGATATAGGCGAGCGCGACGATGATGTCGGGCAGCCGCGACGAGTTCCAGGCGTCCCAGATGAAGAAGCCGATGCCGACGCCGCCTGTCAGCATTTCGGCGGCGACGATGGCGAGCCAGGACAGGCCGATGCCGATGCGCAGGCCGGTGAAGATGTAAGGTGCCGCGGCCGGCACCATGATCTTTACGAAGAATTCGAGCTGGTTGAGCCTGAGGATGCGGGAGACGTTTCGATAATCCTCTGGAATGTTGCGGACGCCGACGGCAGTGTTGATGATCACCGGCCAGATCGAGGTGATGAAGATGACGAAGATCGCCGACGGGCTGGAATCGCGGAAGGCAGCCAGCGACAGCGGCAGCCAGGCGAGCGGCGGCACGGTGCGCAGAATCTGGAACACAGGATCGAGGCCGCGCATCGCCCAGATCGACTGGCCGACCAGCGCACCGAGCGCGACGCCGACGATGGCAGCCAGGCCGAAGCCGATGGCGACCCGCTGCAGCGAGATCAGCACCCGCCAGGCCAGTCCGATATCCTGCGGACCATAGTCGAAGAACGGATGTGCGATCAGATCGTAGGCCTCGTTCCATACCTGGCTAGGTGGCGGCAAGCTGGCATTGGGCGACGAGCAGGCGACCTGCCAGACGACGAGCATGACGATGATGACTACGGCCGGCGGCACCAGCGTGCTCGCCAGCTTGCCGGCGATCGCGGCGGGATCGAAGCGGCGCCTCACCTTGGCGGTGAAAGCTATGACCTCTGCAGGCTTGGCAGGCGCGGGGAACGCCTTCACCTTGGTGTCCTCGATGGCTTGAATAGACATTCAAAAAGCTCCTTGAGCACTGGCAAGCGGCGCAGCGGCGGCGCTTGCCGTCCACGTCAGGCCGATGCCTTGATCTTGAGGCTGTCGAGATAGGCGGACGGGTTGGCCGGATCGAAAATCTTGCCGTCAAAGAAGGTCTCGACGCCGCGCGATGGAGACGCCGGGATATCGGCCGCAGCAACGCCAAGATCCTTGGCCGCCTCGCGCCACAGATCTTCGCGGTTGACTTGATCGACCAGCGCCTTGATGTCGGTGGTCGCCGCGAATTTGCCCCAGCGGATGTTTTCGGCGAGGAACCAGCTGTCGTGGCTCTTGAACGGATAGGACACACCGCCCTTCCAGAACTTCATGTAGAGGTCGGTGCCGGTGGCGACGCGGTCATTGCCGTAATTGATGTCGCCCTTGAGGCGGCCGATGATGTCGGCTGTCGGCACGTTCATCCATTGCCGCTTGCCGATGATGGCCGCCATCTCGTCCTTGTTTTCCATGGCTTCGCACCATTGCTGGGCTTCCATGACGGCCATCAGGATCGCCTTGGTGGCGTTCGGGTTCTTGTCGATGAAGGCGGCGCGCAGGCCGAGCGCCTTTTCCGGATGGCCTTTCCACAACTCGCCCGTGGTAGCGGCGGTAAAGCCGACGCCCTGATGGACGAGTTGCTCGTTCCATGGCTCGCCGACGCAGAACACGTCCATGTTGCCGACCTTCATGTTGGCGACCATCTGCGGTGGCGGCACGACGATGGTCGAGACATCCTTGTCGGGATCGATGCCGCCAGCGGCCAGCCAATAGCGCAACCAGAGATCATGAGTGCCGCCCGGGAAGGTCATGGCGGCCTTCACCTCCTTGCCTTCGGCCTTCTTGGCCGCGAAGGCGTCCTTCAGTTTGGAGGCGTCGAGGCCGACGCCGGTGCCGGCATATTCCTGCGCGACGGAAATCGCCTGGCAGTCGTAATTCAGCCGCGCGACGATCGCCATCGGCATCGGCTGGTTGTTCTGCGTCACCTTGCCGGTATGCATCAGGTAAGGCATCGGCGTCAGGATATGGGCGCCGTCGATGCCGTTGGCTTCGCCGCCGAGCATCAGATTGTCGCGCGTCGCGCCCCAGGAGGCCTGCTTGAGCACCTCGACATCGGGCATGCCGAATTTCTCGAACAGGCCCTTCTCCTTGGCGATCATCAGCGGCGCCGCGTCGGTCAGCGCGATGAAGCCGAGCTTGGCGCCGGTGACTTCCGGTGCCGCGGGCGCCGCATAGGCGCCAGACGGCAGCAGCGCGCGTGCCGCTGCCAGGGTTGCCGCGGTGGCAGCACTTGCCATCAGAAAATTGCGGCGGGTCATGCCCTCGAGAGGGGCTTCAGTCTTGATGCGTTTCGTCATCGTCGTCTCCCGTTGGGCACTGCTTGGGATCAGCGCCGTCGATTGCCGTGCTCGGTCAAAACAAAAAAAGCCGCCGGCCAGGCCGCGCGCGTCCGTCCATCCGGGATCGCGTGTTGACCTGAGCGGCAGCTTTGCCTGTAGCGCCCGCCATTGGACGCCTGTTCCGTGACCCGAAAAGAGTCTGCTTATTGCAATGCAGGAACCGTGCCAGTTTCGGACTGGATGACAAACATCAATGAGATCAACGGCATGCCACAATCATCGGCGCGCTGGCCCGTTGGGCGAGCAAGCCAAAGATTGTTCATTAGCGCAGTTGCACGCATAATTTTTGTGCAATGCACAAGAATGGCGCGAAAATGATCAGGCTTCGGCGCGCGCCAATTTCTGCCCGGCAATGTAGGCGTCGACCTCGTCGGGATCGAATATCTGGCCATCGAAGAAACCATCGGGGCCGAGCACCAGACTGGCGCCGGCGGAGCCGACAGGTGTGGCAGACGCCAGCGCGCCCTCCACCTTAGAATTGGCGCCGGGAAGTGCGACGCCGAGCGGCTTCAGCGCTGCGCGATAGAGGTCGGGCCGGTAGGTGTCCCGCGCGAGCGCCATGTGGGCAGCGCTGTGCTTGACCTGCCCCCAACGGACCATCTGCGTGTAGAACCACAGCGCGTGGCTTTTCCACGGAAAATTTGCCGCCTTGCCGAAAGCCAGAAAGAAGTCCTCGACGGTCAGTTCCGCGCCGCCGCCCAGCGCAAGATGTCCGGTCAGGATCGGCATCTGTAGCGCCGGCGAAAGGCCGAGGAAGGAAGGCTGCGCCATCAGGGCGGCCAGTTCGCCGCGGTTTGCCGGATCCTGGCACCAGCGCGCGGCGTGATGGAGCGCGCGCAGCAGCGCCGAAAGCGCTTCCGGGTGTTTCTCGGCCCAGGCCTTGCGCACGCCGACGACTTTCTCGGGGCTGGTCTTCCAGATGGTGGCCTTGACCGTGGCGATATGGCCGGTGCCGGCGACGACCGAGGCGCTGTTCCACGGTTCGCCGGCGCAGTAGCCGTCGATCCTGCCGGCGGCGAGTGCGTCGGCCATGAAGGGCGGCGGCACGATGACGATTTCTATTTCGCGCGACGGATCGATGCCGCAGGCGGCGAGCCAGTAGCGCAGTTCGTAATTGTGTCCGGAGTGCGGATGCACGACCGCAAAGCGCAGGGGGTCGCGACCGGCATTTGCCCGTTCACGGATCAGCGCTCCCAAGGCCTTGCCGGCCCGCGCCGGATTGAGATCGGGCAAGGCGCCGTGCGCGGCCATGCCCGCCCAGAGCGTGTTCGAAACCGTTACGCAGTTGCCGCCCAGCCCCAGCGAGAACGGCACGATCGTGTCGGAGGCGAGTGGGGTGAGCCCCAGATTGCATGCGATCGGCATCGGCCCCAGCATATGCGCCAGGTCGAAATGTCCGATCGCGATGCGGTCGCGGATGTTGGCCCAGGACGTTTCGCGACTAAGCGTCAGGTCGACGCCTTCGCGCGCGGCAAAGCCGATCTCCTTCGCTGCGACAAGAACGGCGCTGTCGAAGAGCGGCATGAAACCGGCATTGATCTGGTGTTTGGCCGCCATGCTCAACTCTCTCCGGGATCCAGAAGGCCTGCCGCCGTCACCAGGCTCTGCGCGATTTCGCTGATCTTGCGGTTCTGGTTCATGGCGGTCTTGCGCAGAAGCGTATAGGCCGCGTCCTCCGACAGGCCGCGTGATCGCATCAGGATGCCCTTGGCGCGGTCGATGACCTTGCGGTCCTCCAATTCACTGCGGGCTTCCTCAAGTTCGCGCGCCATCCGCGAGAACGCGTTGAAGCGGCTGATCGCCATGTCGAGGATCGGCTTGACGCGCTCCTGGCGCAGCCCGTCGACGACATAGGCGGAGACCCCCGCTTCCACCGCAGCTTCGATCGAAGCCTGATCCGACCGGTCCACGAACATGGCGATCGGCCGCTTCACCACGCGCGAAAGCTGGAACATGTTTTCAAGCATATCGCGGTTGGGATTTTCGAGATCGATGACGATTACGTCCGGTTCGATCTCGGCAATGCGCCGCGCTATTCCCGCAACATCGTGAACGACCGTGACCTGCTCATGCCCGGCCTCCCGCAATCCCGCCTCGATGATGGAGGCGCGGATGTGGTTTTCGTCGATCACCAGGACGGTGAGGGATTTCCGGATCATGCCGCATTTTGCGCACGGCGCGCGATTGTGCAATGCGGCATGATGAGAATTGACCCAGTTACCGCTTCGGGAACTGCCCTATGTTCGCGGAGTTGACCCGCTAAGCTTCTGAAATACCATTCATGGCGTCTGCTTTGCTTTTGTTTCGACTGCGCTATTTTTCAGTTTTGCGACCCTTGTCTCGCTGGCTAGAAGATTGGAGGTTTCCATGGATCGGCGATCATTTTTGACAGGAATGTTTGGCATTGCAGGGGCAGCAGCCCTTGCAAGCGCAGTTCGACCTATCAACGCAGTAGCCGGCGTGCCGGGGGCCAGAAGTGGCATTCTCGATGAACTCGACGCGCTGGAGACAGAGCCCTTCGAAGATGAAGATACTCAGGCGGAGCCGGTCCGACATCGGAGCTGGCACCGCAGGCGGCGGCGCCGGCGGCGGCATTGGAGAAGGGTCTGTCGTCGTGCCTGGCGGTATGGCCGTCTGCGCAGACGGTGCTTTCGCAGGCGTGTTTGGGTCTGGGACTGGTATTATTAGCAGTTAGTGTGCTGAAAACCCCGTGGTTGCCGGGGTTTTCAGCCTCAGACTAGCCGAATACGGATCAGCCAGTCCTTCGCGCTCAGAAATTTCTACCAAACATTCCTGACCCCTAATGCACCATTCCGTGACCTGCGAGTTGCGGCAGGGCGGGGTAGGGACATGCAGACATGGCAAAGCGTGAAAGGCTGGGCTACCCCCCACTTGCCGAGGCCATTCGGCAGTTCATCAGCGCTGAAGACAATCGCCATCACGTACACAAGCTGCTTGGGCTGGAGGTCGAACAGGAATTGACGCCAACGCTGGCATCATTGCTTGAGGCGATCGGCAAGGCCGGTCGGGACGAAACTCCATAGCTGCCCTGACGGGTCCTGCTAAGGGAAGCCCGCCGCCGTTGAGGAACAAGCGACGGGCCCACAACGGCTGTGCTTCCACGGAGAACTGGCCGCCGCAATTCTAAACCCGCGCGGGCCTACATCGTTCCTCTTCCCGCTCTAAATTACCCTCCATGGCAACCTACTGGTTCTCCCCTCCGGTGTTCGTGAAGACCGAAATGGTCGGTGTCAGCTATGCCTGTAACAATGTCCGAGGTGCATCCGAGCAGTTCCTGAAGTGGTCCAAGAGGGCCCAAGTGGAAACGTGCGTCGGCCCTCTGCCTTCAAGCCCTGGGGGTGAGGAGGTTGACCCTAAGGAAGTACGCAAGGACTTGGAGGCTGCTGCCGAGGAGGAGGGGGTACTATGGCCCATGAAGCTCTCACTTTAGCTCGCATGAGCCTGTTATCCGACGGGTCGTAAGAAAATTTGGCCCGGATATTCCGACCCCTCCTTTTGACCCGTTGAACCCGCTCACCCGAATCTATCCGAGCTAGCTCAAGCGGCCCATTTGGGGCGATCTTTATCGGCTACTAATGACCTGTCGCTTGACGCTGGGTTGGGTGGGCACGCGTCAGGCCGGAGTGTAGGCTGGGGTACGGAAGTCGCAATCTTTGAAGGCCCGTCCCCGGCCGCACTCTTGAGACACCCGCCCGGGTGGCCTTTGGGGCCGGCACTAGCCGGTGTAAGTCTGACAGGGCGACCAAGGCTACTCGGCGTCGAACGCGAGAGGGGCAAGCCCGCGTTTGCTCTGATGGCTGACCCAGCCACCCGCAAATATGTCGGCAGCGCGTTCGTGAGCGTCAATCGCGAGATGCGGGAACGACTTTGGAAAAGGGTCCAGGAGCATGCCGGGTCACCGCCCAAGGACATGCCAAAGCGACCGGCAACGCAGTGGGTCAAGCCGGGCATCAAAGCCCGCGTGAAGCACCTCAGGGGCGAGGACGACCTTCGCCACGCTTCGCTTCAGGACTTCTGGGATGAAAGCTAGCTTTCCGCGTTCTATGCGCTGCCGCTTGTCTCGCTTTCCTCGTCAAGTGCTGAGGCACCGGCAAATAGGCGTTGGCAATCAGCCAAATTAAGCGGACTAATGGTTTCCAGCAAAGGACGCGCGGCGTGGTATACCATCACTATCCGGGGATACATTGGATACGCAGCCGCTCAGCGCCATCAAAATCAACACCAAAAATAAAAATAGTCGCATCTTTCCCTCCGAATTGGGGGCACTTGGTACGGATGTCATGCTGGTGCCTGGCCGCCGACCGAAAGCGAGGCCCGTTCAGAAACTTATGGAGACCGACATTCCCCGGATGAACCCGGTTTCTGGCGACACAGTAGCCGTCATGGCCGCCCCAGGCAATGTTGAGCGCGGTGCGGGAGGGTAAGGCCGCCATTGCACAGCTGCCCTGCGACATGCGAGTTTGTCAACCAAATGGCTCATCATGGGAGTCTCGTCATGTCCATTCGCCGAATTGCGTTGACCTCGGCAGCGGTCATGCTTGCCTTCACCAACCTCGCCCAGGCCAGGCCGGACACCCGCGCCATGACCTGCCAACAGACGCAGGCGCTAATCCAGAGCCATGGCTCGGCGGTGCTGACCACCGGCCCGAACACCTATGCCCTCTACGTCCGCCGGTACAGCAATGCGTGCGACTGGTCGGAAATCCCAGCGGTAGGGTTTGTGCCGACGCTCGATGGCCAGTGCTTGGTTCATCGATGCAGAGAGCCGCTCTACACTCCTCCCGGCTGACGGTGACGAGCATAGCTATTCTGCTGCGCCTTTCGGCACGTAGCCCTTAGCCTCAAGGTTTTCTCGACATAGGCAGCAACCATGCGCCTGTCTGGGAACGGAGTCGCATCATCGGCGTTACCGGCCAACCAAACGCTGCGATGATATGGAGGAACGGCGTGATCGACTTGACTGAGAAGGAAAAGCGCTTTCTCAAGCGCGTTGACACCATCACTCACGTTCCCTGGTCGAACAAAGTCACCGCCGCAGATTCCAAAGGCAAGCCAATGCGGATCGCACGGGCGACGTTTGCCCGATTAAGAGACGACGGCATCATCATCCGATCTACTAGCGACCTAACCTCGAACACCTACGTCATTAATTCTGCACCCGTGACGCCACAAGTCGAGGAAGTGCAGGAAGCGTCCTGATCGGGCGGGGACACGGCGGCGCGTCAATCCTCAACCTCACGCCGGCGCCGCCACCATTCTCTAGGCCGGAGGGTGATGACGCGCAAACATTCGCCGTCGAGCGTTCGCAATGAGAGAGGCGGGCGCTCATTCCGCCTCTCGGTGTCGGCTCAAAACGTCGTGCAGTTCACGGTGTTGCCGAAGCGGTTGCAAGTCGTCGTTTTCGGCTGACTGTTTTGCATGTTGGCAAATGCCGCATTCGCCCTGGCAGATGCCCTGCCGCGAGACGAAATGGACTCGTTTTGGATGCATTGGGCCATGGCCGGGGTCCCTGGCTCGAAGCCGTAGGAAACGCATCGGTTGCGGAAATAGGTTGCCTGTTCCGCCTGCGGTGTGGTGGCAAACCAAGCAGGTGAGCCAGGCATACCTAGGCCCGAACCGGAGCAGCCGCTTAAAAGGATGGTCGCGGCCCCTGCCGCCGCGAAAGTATGGTATTTGCGCATGCTGCCCCCTGCGCATGCACTGAACTTCAAAAGCTTCGGCCCCGCAAGGGCCGGCGCGGCGCGCAAATATCCCTTCGAAGCCGAACTTTGGGCAGCGCAGCTGGCGGCGTCGGTTCTCCAGCTGGCTTCCGCAGGGGACGCATCAGCATGAGCGCCGGCGTCAAGACAAAGGCGCTGGCTGCATTCGTGCGGCAGTGCCTTGATCCGCTGCCCGATGCCGTCCTCATCGACACGCACCACAATCAGCTCATGCGTCAGGCGCGCCGACTTCCTTGGCGCAAGGCTGATGCTGTCACCAGCCTGGCAAGAGCGGAAACGGCTTACTGGCAAGAGAAAAGCATTCACGCGATGTACGTCCTGGAGGACGAGGACAAATCTAGCGCCTATTCTGACAAACGGATGATCAGCGTCGACAGGAGCCGGCAGGCTGTGGCCGATCAAATCCGAGTTCCAGCGCCCGATCTAATGGCCGTCCAAATGGAAGCGAGAAGCCGCAAAGGACCGATATCTGCCGATCGGCGGGGACGAAGTCGCCAAGCTCATTGCGGCGGACGAGGCGTTTCTTGCAGCGCATCCGATCACGAAGCAACCCCGTAGAAAACGCGGGTTGGGCGACCATCACTGAACCCCGGCAAACTGCGATAGCCCGCTGCCTCACGGTGGCGGGCTTTTTGCTGGGGCGGACAGTCCCAGCTTGGAAATGTGCGGAACCGTACGAAGCGGATTGCACGGCAACCAACGCGGTGGCCGGGCATTAATTTAGCAAAGCATCAAATAGGAAAGCATCGGGAGGAAGACCATGCTGCACCTTAACATGCCTGGCGAATTTGAGGTCGGCGATGAGGTTGCGCTAGCAGGTACCGTCATCTCCATTCTCCCTAGCGGCCGAGCCAGAGTGAGCATTCCATCCTATGACCATCCTTACACGCTAGAGCCGCCACCCAAAGCCCGGGCCGGCGACCGAGTAGTTCTTGTTGGGGACGTCACCCGCATCGATCGCGGAGCAGACAAACTCACCGTGCGGATTGACTGCGGCGGCGTGATTACGGTCGCCAGGTCGGCAATCACTCGGCTGAGGAAGCACCGCCGGGCTTCAGCCGGTTGACGCTACGGCGACACAACGGCCTGCGCTCGTCGGCATACGGAACATGCAAGCGTATCGTGCCTCAAGCCAATCTAACTTCGAGGGACCTAGGCCTGCGCTAAAAAGTCCGAACATTTCCCATCCCCTCGCCTTTCGGCAAATCTGGCGGAAAACGGAGACTAGGCAAATTTTGCGACCCCCAAAAAGCGCCTCGGGGTGCCGCGGCGGTGCCCCGAACGATTTCAGGGCAACAGGCCCCCGAGGGGGAGAATGCTAATCAACTGAAATCATTATAGAAATTTTGGTGGAGCCAATCGGAATCGAACCGACGACCTCTTGAATGCCATTCAAGCGCTCTCCCAACTGAGCTATGGCCCCACTCCGGCAGTCAACCGGCGCCGTTGCCGGCGAAGAGATCGGCGCGGGTTGAGACCGCGCCGTTAGTGCAGGCGGCTTCTAACCCCGCCTTCCGTCAATATCAAGCCTTTAAGAGCCGCTTTTTATTAACACCCCGCGAAAGTCGGTGGGTACTGTAGGAGAGGCCGGATCAGACTTCGTCGTCGTCGTCGCCGACGCCGATCATGTCGGCGACATCGTCGTCCTCTTCCTCTTCGTCGGCGAGGAAGGTATCGTCGTCGTCGCCGAGGTCCACATCGTCCTCGTCATCGCCGAGATCGGGAAGATCGTCGGGCTTCGCATCCTCGTCCGCCTCTTCGAGCGAGACGACCTCGACGCCCTCTTCCTCCTCGGCGTCGACTTCCTTCTCGGCAACTTCCTCTTCCTCCTCAAGGGCGGCAATCTTGCCTTCCTCGAAATAAGAGCGGGGATAGTTCTTGCCGGTATAGGGCGAGACGATCGGATCCTTGTTCAGATCATAGAATTTTTGACCCGTCTCGGGGTCGATACGTTTGGTGCCAAGTTCGGGTTTTGCCACAGCAAGCCTCGTCGATGAAAGTTTGGTCCCCATAACCACAGTTTACGGCGCTGTCAAAGCCTAAAGCCAAGGTCACAAATCCCCGCGTTGAGCGACCTCTTGCAAGGGGATGACCATTTCCGTCCGCCGTGATACGAGACCGCGCAAACCAGAAGAAAAAGGCCGGCCACCGGCGTTTTTCACCCAAGGAAAACCCATGTCGCATACTGCCGCCCCGAAACCGGCCACCGCCCGCAAATCGCCAGCGCTTTCAGGCACAGCACGGGTGCCCGGCGACAAGTCGATCTCGCACCGCTCGTTCATGTTCGGCGGCCTCGCCTCCGGCGAAACCCGCATCACCGGCCTGCTGGAAGGCGAGGACGTGATGCGCACGGGCGCCGCGATGAAGGCAATGGGCGCGCATATAGAGAAGCGCGGCGCTGAATGGGTGATCCGCGGCACCGGCAACGGCGCACTGCTGCAGCCGGAAGGCCCGCTCGATTTCGGCAACGCCGGCACCGGCTCGCGCCTCACCATGGGCCTGGTCGGGACCTACGACATGGAGACGACCTTCATCGGCGACGCCTCGCTGTCCGGCCGGCCGATGGGCCGCGTGCTCGAGCCGCTGCGCCAGATGGGCGTGCAGGTGCTGAAGGCGACGCCCGGCGACCGCATGCCGATCACGCTGCGCGGCCCCAAACACGCCGCGCCGATCACCTACCGCGTGCCGATGGCCTCGGCCCAGGTGAAGTCGGCGGTGCTGCTCGCCGGGCTGAACACGCCCGGCATCACCACCGTCATCGAGCCGGTGATGACGCGCGACCACACCGAAAAGATGCTGCAGGGATTCGGCGCCAATCTGTCGGTCGAGACCGACGAGCGCGGCGTGCGCCACATCTTCATCGAGGGCCAGGGCAAGCTCACCGGCCAGACAATCGCTGTGCCGGGCGACCCGTCATCGGCCGGTTTCCCGCTGGTGGCGGCGCTGATCGTGCCGGGCTCGGACATTAAAATCGAAAACGTGCTGATGAACCCGACCCGCACCGGTCTTTTGTTGACGCTACAGGAAATGGGCGCCCGGATCGACGTTCTCGACCCGCGCAACGAAGGCGGCGAGGATGTCGCCGATCTGCGGGTACGCTATTCCGAGCTGAAGGGCGTCACCGTGCCGCCCGAACGGGCGCCGACGATGATCGACGAATATCCGGTGCTTGCTGTCGCGGCGAGCTTTGCCGAGGGCGAGACGCTGATGCAGGGGCTGGAAGAGTTGCGGGTGAAGGAATCTGATCGGCTGTCGGCAGTGGCCGAAGGGCTGAAGCTCAACGGCGTCGACTGTACCGAAGGCGAGGCCACACTGGCCGTGCGTGGAAAACCCGGCGGCAAGGGGCTTGGCCAACATCCGAACGGAAAGAGCACCATCGTCCAGACCCATCTCGACCACCGCATTGCCATGAGCTTTCTCGTCATGGGACTGGCAACGGAAAAGCCTGTCACCATCGACGACCAGGCGATGATCGCGACCAGCTTTCCGGAATTCATGGGGCTTATGAAGGGGCTGGGGGCGGAGATCGAGTGACAGTTGATGGCAATCAATAGCCTTGGAGCGTGGGACCAAATTGGAACGTCGGCGGGACAGCGCCCCCCTCTGTCCTGCCGGACATCTCCCCCACAAGGGGGGAGATTGGCGGCTTGGCCGCTCCGCTCAACCCTGCAACTTAGACACCTGCAACTTAGACAATTGGCGAAAGCCGCGATGACGGCCGATCTCCCCCCAAGTGGGGGAGATGTCCGGCAGGACAGAGGGGGGCGCGAAGGATCGCCACGCCTGTCTGGATCATTGCAATTTTCGGTTACGGTGGGCGGCGAATGACCCCAACCTTCACCATCGCCATCGACGGCCCAGCAGGCGCGGGCAAAGGCACCCTTGCCCGCCGACTGGCCGACCATTACCGGCTGAACCTGCTCGACACCGGCCTCACCTATCGCGCGGTGGCGCACGCGCTGCTTCGGCTCGGCCTGCCGCTCGACAATGTCTCGGCCGCCGAGACCGCTGCCCGCCAGGTCGACCTGGCAAAACTCGATCGGACGGTGCTGTCGGCGCATGCGGTCGGCGAAGCGGCTTCGAAAGTGGCTGTTTTCCCTTCGGTGCGGCGCATACTGGTTGAAAAGCAGCGCGAATTCGCCAAAACGCCGCCGGGCGCCGTGCTCGACGGCCGCGACATCGGCACCGTCGTCTGTCCCGACGCCGACATAAAACTCTATGTGACGGCGAGCGCCGAGGTGCGGGCACAACGCAGGCTGGCCGAGATCGAGAGCATCGGCGGTACCGCCGATTTCAACGATATCCTCGCCGATATCCTGCGCCGCGACGAGCGCGACATGGGCAGAGCCTCCTCGCCGCTGAAGCCGGCCGCCGACGCGCACTTGCTCGATACGTCGGAAATGGCTATAGAAGCCGCGTTCCTGGCGGCCAAGGCGATCATCGACGACGTTCTGACCAAGAGAAACAAAGCCTGAGCCGGGTTTTGGTCCCGTTGCCGATTGCCGGCGGCGAAAAGATACCCATATCGGGCACGAACCAGCCTGCCAGCATTCTTCATGCGCCGGAATTGCCGCTTAGGCGGCCAAGGGCTTTTTAAGCCCGGAACGCCGGCAGGCCAACGCAACGCTAACCCACGGCGCCCGCCCCGCTTGAGATGCGGGGCATTCCAGGAGAAACTATGTCAGTTGCAAATCCCACTCGCGATGATTTCGCGAGCCTGCTCGAAGAATCTTTTTCCGCCGGCCATTCCGGCGAAGGCCAAGTCGTCAAGGGCACGATCACTGCGATCGAAAAGGACATGGCAATCATCGACGTCGGCCTCAAGGTCGAAGGTCGCGTGCCGCTGAAGGAATTCGGCGTCAAGGGCAAGGATTCGACGCTTAAGGTCGGCGACACGGTCGAGGTCTATGTCGAGCGCATCGAGAACGCGCTTGGCGAAGCGATGCTTTCGCGTGAGAAGGCCCGCCGCGAAGAGAGCTGGGTCCGTCTCGAAGAGAAGTTCACCAAGGGCGAGCGCGTCGAAGGCGTCATCTTCAATCAGGTCAAGGGCGGCTTCACCGTCGATCTCGACGGCGCCGTGGCCTTCCTGCCGCGCAGCCAGGTCGACATCCGTCCGATCCGCGACGTCTCGCCGCTGATGCACAATCCGCAGCCTTTCGAGATCCTCAAGATGGATCGCCGCCGCGGCAACATCGTGGTGTCGCGCCGCACCGTGCTCGAGGAGAGCCGCGCCGAACAGCGTTCGGAAATCGTGCAGAACCTCGAAGAGGGCCAGGTGGTCGAAGGCGTCGTCAAGAACATCACCGACTATGGTGCGTTCGTCGACCTCGGCGGCATCGACGGCCTGCTGCATGTCACCGATATGGCATGGCGCCGCGTCAACCATCCGACCGAAATCCTCAACATCGGCCAGACGGTCAAGGTGCAGATCATCCGCATCAACCAGGAAACCCACCGCATCTCGCTCGGCATGAAGCAGCTCGAGAGCGATCCGTGGTCCGAGATCGGAACGAAATTCCCGATCGGCAAGAAGATCAAGGGCACCGTCACCAACATCACCGACTACGGCGCGTTCGTCGAGCTGGAGCCGGGCATCGAGGGTCTCATCCACGTTTCGGAAATGTCGTGGACGAAGAAGAATGTACATCCCGGCAAGATCCTGTCGACGACGCAGGAAGTCGACGTGGTGGTGCTCGAGGTCGATCCGGCCAAGCGCCGCATCTCGCTCGGCCTCAAGCAGACGCTCGAGAACCCGTGGCAGGCTTTCGCCAGCAGCCATCCGGTCGGCAGCCAGGTCGAGGGCGAGGTCAAGAACAAGACCGAGTTCGGCCTGTTCATCGGCCTCGAAGGCGATGTCGACGGCATGGTCCATCTTTCCGACCTCGACTGGACCCGTCCGGGCGAGCAGGTGATCGAGGAGTACAATCGCGGCGACATCGTCAAGGCGCAGGTGCTCGACGTCGACATCGACAAGGAGCGCATCTCGCTCGGCATCAAGCAGCTGGCCAAGGATACGGCCGGCGAGGCGGCGACTTCAGGCGAACTGCGCAAGAACGCGGTCGTCACCTGCGAGGTTACCGGCGTCAAGGATGGCGGTCTGGAAGTGCGGCTGGTCGACAGCGGCATCGAGACCTTCATCAAGCGCTCCGACCTCAGCCGTGACCGCGACGAGCAGCGCCCCGAGCGCTTCACGGTCGGCCAGAAGGTCGATGCCCGCGTCATCGCCTTCGACAAGAAGACCCGCAAGCTGCAGGTCTCGATCAAGGCGCTGGAAATCGCCGAAGAGAAGGAAGCGGTCGCCCAGTACGGCTCGACCGACTCCGGCGCTTCGCTGGGCGACATCCTGGGCGCCGCGCTGAAGAAGCAGGGTAGCTAGGTCCACTAACGCCGCGCCTCGCGCGGCCTGTTAAAAAACCCCGCCGGAGCGATCCGGCGGGGTTTTGTTTGACCATGGTCAGAGCATCGTAACCCCAAACTTGGCAAACCGGAAATCCGCGCTCAAACAAAGAGATAGATCAGGCCCTGCCGTAAAGCGGCACCAGTGTGCCGCTCATCGCCAGATTGGCCGGCGATGCGAGGTAGGCGATCGCTTCCGCCGCCGCTTCGAGGCTGACCCATTTGCCGAAATCGGCGGCCGGCATGTCAGCCCGGTTGGCCGGCGTATCGAGGGTCGAGGGCGCGACCGCATTGACCAGGATGCCCTTGCCCTTGAGTTCTTCCGCCATCGCCACCGTCATTGCCGCGACCGCTGCCTTGCTGGCGGCATAGGCGATCATGCCGGAACCGCGCCGCAGGTCGAGGCCGGCACGCGCCGTGATATTGACGATGCGGCCCGACACGGAAGATTCCAGCATTGAGCGGATCGCCGCGCGGCAGCACAGGAAGGTGGTGCGGGCGTTGGTGTCCATCATTTCGGCAAAAGACGCGGGCTCGATCTTCTCGACCGGCGCGGCGGTGAAGCCGCCGGCCAGATGGATGGATGCCCACAAATCCGTAACACTGGCGAAGAACGCATCGACCTTGGCGGGATCGGCGAGATCGACATTGTGCGCCAGCCTGACACGCTCATGTGCCGGGAAGGGAAAATGCGCGGGCGCGGCGGCATGGGCGTTCGGCACATGGCAGATCGCGCCCTGCTCCAGCAGTTTGCCGACAACCGCGCCACCGAGCGCTCCGGTGCCGCCGGTCACCACAACATGCCTGCCGTCCAGTGTATCCGTCATCTACGACCGCTCCTGTCACTCATATGCCGCTGCTCGCCGCCGCCGAAGGTCGCGCCTTTCGCGCGATCACTCAACCGAAATCTTGATGACGCAGCGCCGCTTGTGTGCGTCAGAACGTCGGCCATCCGACGCGGATCGCATCCCAGGCAGACGCTGCCACAGCACTCAATCGATGGTGATCTCGATGACATACGGCAGTCCGGTCGCCCGCCCGCGCTTGAGTGCGTCTGCCAGATGACCGATGCCGGCGAGCCGCTCGGCGGCAATGCCATAGGCCTCGGCCAACTTGCAGAAATCAGGCGGCGCCGGCGAGACGCCGACCGGCTCGACGCCGACATCGAGCATCGAGGTTTCGATTTCGCGATAGCCGAGATTGTTCCAGACGACGAAGATCACCGGCGCCGCAGCGTCGAGCGCGGCGCCCAGTTCCGGCAGCGTGAACTGGAAACCACCGTCGCCGGTGAGACAAACGACCGGCGCATCAGGCACGGCAAGGGCTGCGCCGATCGCCGCCGGCGGACCATAGCCCAGCGCGCCGAAGCCGGTGGCGGCGTTGAACCAGCCGCCCGGACGGTCGTGATCGTAATAGAGGTTGGCGGCATAGACCGGCTGGGTCGAATCGCCGACGATGATCGAACCCGGCAATGCATCGCGGATCATCTCGACGGCGCGGGTTTGCGCCTGGAGGGCCGGGGCCATTTCGGCAAAGGCTGCTTGCCTTGTCGCAGCGGCGCGAGACTGGCCGTCGCCCGATGGCGGCTGGTCCGTACCAATCTCGACAACCAGCGCCTCGAGTGCTGCGCCGCAATCGGCATGGATCGAAATCCGGGCGGGCCGGCGGGCAAGCTGGTCGGCGCCGATGTCGATGCGGATCAGATTGGACGGCAGGACAAAGCCACCGTCGCTATATCCGTCGTAGTCGGTCGGGCCGAATTCGGTGCCGGCGGCAATGACCAGATCGGCCTCGGCCATCAATGCACGCACCGCCTTCAGACTGGGGCTGGCCGGCACGCCGAGCGGATGGCGGTGCAGCAGGCCGCGGGCATTGGCCGTCTGGACAACCGGCGCTCCCAGCCTTTCGGCAAGGCGCTGCAACGGCGCTTCGGCTCTCTTGGCGCCGCCGCCGGCAAGGACCAGCGGGCGGCGGGCAGCCGCGCAAAGTTTTGCCGCCTCTGCTATATCAGCCGGATTCGGCTCGGGCGGCGCGACATTCGTCAGCAAAGCGGCGATGCCGCCGGCCGGCTTGACCATGATATCGGTCGGGATCTCGATGTGCACCGGGCCCGGACGCGACGACGAAAACAGGGCGAAGGCGCGGGCAAGAACGCCCGGCAGTTCGTCGGCGTCGGTGACACGGTGCGAAAACAGCGCGACCTTTTCCATCATGCCGCGCTGGTCGGGCAGTTCGTGCAGATGGCCAAGGCCCTTGCCCAGTGTCGGCGTGGCGTTGACGCCCGAGATCACCAGCATCGGAACCGAATCGGCACGGGCCTGGCCCATGGCGGTGATGGTGTTGGTCAGCCCCGGTCCGGTGATGACGAAGGCGATGCCGGGCCTGCCGCCGGCGCGCGCATAGCCGTCGGCCATGAACCCGGCGCCCTGTTCATGACGCGGGGTGACGTGGCGAATCTTCGAGCGCGCCAGGCCGCGATAGAGTTCGACCGTATGCACACCCGGAATGCCGAAGACCGTATCGACATCATGGGCTTCGAGCAAAGTGATGAGCGCTTCGCCGACTGTCGTCATTGCCTGAGCACCGGGCGTGTGAGGCAGGTCGGCCCGCCCTCGCAGGCGATGCACAGTGCGTCCGCCTCGAAGGTTGAAACCCTGCAGCCGGCGGCCGTTATGGCCGCCGCCGTCTTCGGGAAGCCGGCAACGGCGATCACCTCGCGCGGCGCGGTCGGCAGCACATTGAGGCTGAGGCCGTTGGAGGCGAAGAACTCCCCGGCGTCGCCTTCGACCAGGCGAATGCCTCGCGCCCGCAGCATCTGGTAGAAGGCAGCCGGCAAAAGCGGTGCATAGACCAGCGCCAGATCGTCGTCGAGCGGACTGATCACCGACATCAGATGCAGGCAGGCGTCCTCGCCATGCCAGAGCGGCAGGTCGTAGCCATAGACCTGGATACCCTTGGGGGTGAGCAGGTTGGCGAGTTGCTGGATGCCGTCCTGGTTGGTGCGCACACCGCGGCCGACGGCCAGGGTCCCTGAATCCACCCAGACGCAATCACCGCCCTCGACCTGTCCGGGAGGCTCGATGCGGCCGAGGATTGGTACGCCCATGCGCTTGTAGGCCGCCTCGTGCAGACCGGGCTCGGCACGGCGCAGCGCCTTGCCCATGGCGAGGATGATGGCGCCGTGGTCGGTCATCAACGATGGATCATGCGTGAAGACCGAATCGGCAAGCCCGTCATCGGCGTCGGTCAGCCATTCGATCGCGGCGCCGGACGCAAGAACCAGCGTCGTCAGCGCCTCATGCTGGGCGGCGGCCTTTTGCGGATCGAAGCCCGCACCATAGTGCCATTCCGATGCTTTGGCGCGGGCCATAGCGCTTGCGGCGGACCGCATCAGCACGCGCTGCAGGGGCCCGGCCATGGACTGCGACCCGTATTCTTTTGCCAACAAGTGCTCCTTAAACGCCCATCCCAGCCAATAGCCACTCAGCGAGCCGTGATCAATGGTCCAAAAAGCATGGTTGACGGAGGCAAGCGGAACGGTACATCTTGAAAATGAGAAGTCTGTCCAGTGATGGTAATGGGTAAAAAATTCCAGCAGCGACGGGTCCAGCCACTTCGTGAGGCACCCCAAAGGTGATAGCGCAAGGCACGGCCCCCGCCCTGAAGCACACGGCGCAGAACGACGCTGCCGAAGCCATCCATGTCGAGAACCTGCATAAAAGATTCGGCGAACTGCATGTGCTGAAGGGTGTTTCGCTGTCGGCGCGCGACGGTGAGGTCATCGCCATCATCGGCGGCAGCGGCTCGGGCAAATCGACGCTGCTGCGCTGCATCAATTGCCTGGAGAACCCGACCAGCGGCATCGTTCGCGTCAATGGCGAAGAGATCCGGATGAAGGCCGACAGCCACGGCCACACCGTTCCCGCCGACCGCAAGCAGATCGAGCGCATCCGCTCCAAGCTCGGCATGGTCTTCCAGAATTTCAATCTGTGGAGCCACATGACGCTCATCGAGAACGTCATCGAGGTTCCGGTGCATGTTCTGGGCGTCAAGCGCGATGTGGCCATCGCCGATGCGGAAAAGCTGCTTGCCCGCGTCGGCCTGGCCGAAAAGCGCGATGTCTATCCGGCCTATCTGTCAGGCGGCCAGCAGCAGCGTGCGGCCATCGCCCGGGCGCTGGCCATCAATCCGCGCGTCATGCTGTTCGACGAGCCGACCTCGGCGCTCGACCCGGAACTGATCGGCGAGGTGCTGAAGGTGATCGGCGACCTGGCACGCGAAGGCCGCACCATGGTGCTGGTCACCCATGAGATGAAGTTCGCTCGCGAGGTCGCGACACATGTCGTCTATCTCTACAACGGACTGGTCGAGGAAGAAGGGCCGCCGGAGCAGATTTTTGGCGCGCCGAAATCCGAAAGGCTGAAGCAATTCATCCGCAACATCGGTTAAGCCGAGGCGGACGAAAAACGGGAACAACAACAAACTGGGAGTTTTTGGCATGAAGACCGTTCTGAAAACATTTGCCGCAGCACTTCTGCTCGGCGTCGCCGCGATGGGCATGGCAAAGGCCGAGCCGGTCAAGATCGGCGTCGCTGCCGAACCCTATCCGCCGTTCACCTCGCCGGATGCTTCCGGCAAATGGGTTGGCTGGGAGATCGAATTCATCGACGCCGTCTGCGCCGAGCAGAAACTCGATTGCGTCATCACCCCCGTCGCCTGGGACGGTATCATCCCGGCGCTGACGACCAAGAAGATCGACGTCATCGCCAGTTCGATGACGATCACCGACGAACGCAAGAAGACGATCGATTTCTCCGACAAATATTACAACACCCCGACCGCCATCATCGGTCCAACGGACCAGAAGTTCGGCGCTACACCGGAAGATCTCAAGGGCAAGATCATCGGCGTCCAGGTTTCGACCGTGCATGCCGACTACGTCAAGAAGCACTTCACCGAAGCAGCGGAAATCAAGGAATACCAGACGCAGGACGAAGCCAATCAGGATCTTGCCGCCGGTCGCCTCGATGCGGTGCAGGCTGATTCCATCGCGCTCGACGCATTCCTGAAATCGGATCAGGGCAAGCAATGCTGCGACCTGAAGGGCATGGTCGCGCCGGATTTGGCCGTTCTCGGGCCCGGCATCGGCGCTGGTGTCCGCAAGGAAGATACCGAGTTGAAGGAGAAGATCAATGCCGGCATCAAGGCTATCCGGGCCAACGGCAAATATGACGAAATCAGCAAGAAATATTTCGATTTCGACATCTACGGCGACGATCCGCAGGCGAATTGACGGCATCCCTGAGCGAATAACCATGCGGCGCGGACAGCGCGCCGTGTGGCTTCGTCGAAATCCACCCACGCAAGCTTTCCGCTGACGGCATTGCCGACGGTTTTGGTGCCAGCAATTCGGGGCGACGCTGATCGACGCATTTCTTCCGGCCTCTGTGGCCCGCATCATCGAACTGCTTTCGCCGACGCCACCCGGCTGGGGCGGAATGCTTCTAGTCGGACTGCTCCACTCGGTCGAGATCGCTGCCGGTGCGTTCGGTCTCGGCCTCGTCATTGGCATTTGCGGTGCGTATGGCAAGCTCTATGGCGGGCCCGTGGTGCGCGATCTGCTGGCGGTCTATACGACGATCGTCCGCGCCGTGCCGGAGCTGGTGCTGATCCTGCTGCTCTATTATGCCGGCACCGATCTGATCAACCAGTTGCTGACGGCAATGGGATATCAGCGCATCGATATCAGCGGGCTGGTGGCCGGCATTGCCGTGCTCGGCTTCGTCCAGGGCGCTTATTCGACAGAAGTGATGCGCGGCGCGATCCTTGCCATTCCGCAGGGACAGATCGAAGCCGCGCGCGCCTATGGCATGTCTCCCGGCCTGCTGCTGCGACGCATCACGCTGCCGGCGATGCTGCCTTTCGCCATACCCGGCCTTGCCAATCTCTGGCTGATCGCCACCAAGGACACCGCCCTGCTGGCGGTCGTCGGCTTCTTCGAACTGACATTGGCGACGCGGCAAGCGGCGGGCGTAACCAAAGCCTATCTTACCTTCTTCCTCGCCGCGGGCGTAATCTATCTTCTGTTGACGCTGGTCTCCAATCTGATCATCGGCCGCATCGAGGTCTGGGCTCGGCGCGGCATGCCCTCGCTCAAGGAGGCGCGTTGATGGCTGTCGAAACAACCATCGTCAACGTAGCCGCCCGCGCGTCGCTGTGGTTGCAGCCGCACCGCATCGTGCTGATTGTGACTGGACTGGCGCTGGTTTTCGCGGCCGCTTTTTTCATGCGCTGGGACTGGCTGCCGCAATATTACGAAATGGCGCTTGTCGGCCTCTGGCGCACGCTCTGGATCCTCGCCGTCACCTGCACACTGGGCTTCCTGCTCGCCGTGCCGCTCGGATTGGCGCAGGCTGCCGGCCCGTTCTGGCTCGCGGCGCCTGCAAAGGCCTTCTGCACCGTCATCAGGGGAACGCCACTGCTGCTTCAGCTCTGGCTGCTCTACTATGGGCTCGGCTCGCTGTTTCCACAGTACCCATGGGTACGCGAGTCCTGGATGTGGCCGTATCTCAGGCAAGCATGGCCCTATGGCGTCCTGGCGCTGACCTTGTCCTTCGCCGGGTACGAGGGGGAAGTCATGCGGGGTGCCTTCGCCGGCGTGCCGAAAGGACAGTTGGAAGCGGCGCGCGCCTTCGGCATGAGCCGCTGGAAGATCCTGCGGCGGATCTGGCTGCCACAAGCCTTCTACCGGGCGCTGCCGACGCTGACCGGCGAAACCGTGCTGCAACTGAAATCGACGCCGCTGGTGGCGACCATCAGCGTGATCGACATATTCGCCGTCTCGTCAAAGGTGCGGCAGAGCACTTTCCTCACCTATGAACCCTTGCTGCTCCTGGCGTTGATCTATATGGCGATCACCGGCATCCTGGTCTTCGCCCTCGGCAAGATCGAGGCGCGGATCCCGAACAAGATTGGCTGATAGGGGAGTAGGGGAGTAGGGGAGTAGGGTCAGCCACTAGTCACATACACATTTCCATCCTATTCGCATTCACTGCTCACTATTCCCCTATTCCCTTACTCCCCTACTCCCCTAGGATCGCTACGATGCAACTCAGTCTCGACCAGGCGACAGGGCTGTGCCGGATGGCGGCGCTCGGCGCCGGCGCCAATGAGGAAGCGGCGCAGTCGCTTGCAGCCTCCGTCGTGGCGGCCGAGGCAGAAGGTCTGTCGACGGTCGGACTGTCGCATTTCATCGACTATCTCGAAGCGCTGGAGGCCGGCCGCATCGATGGCAAGGCCGAGCCGGTCGTCACCAGGCCGGCTTTGGCGATCTATCTCTCCGACGCGCGCGGCGGTCTGGCGCATACCGGCTTCGACCGCACCATCGACGATCTCGCCAAGGCGGCGCGCCTGTTCGGCGTTGCCATCTTTTCTCAGAAGAACGCCTATACATGCGGCGCGCTCGGCTATTTCACAGGACGGCTGGCCGCGCAGGGGCTGGTGTCCTTCGCCGCGACCAATGGACCGGCCGTGCTTGCCGGCTCCGGCTCGGTCAAGCCGGTCTATTGCACCAACCCGATGTCCTTCGCTGCGCCCGCCGCCGACGGTGCGCCGCTGGTGATCGACCAGTCGTCGAGCGCCACCGCCTTTGTCAACATCCGCAAGGCGGCTGACGACGGCAAGAGAATTCCAGAAGGCTGGGCACTGGACGCGAGCGGCAACCCGACCACCGATCCCGCCGCCGCCATGAAAGGCGCGATGCTTGCATTCGGCGGCCAGCGTGGCGCCAACATCGCGCTGATGGTCGAAGTGCTGGCGGCGGGCCTGTCGGGCGCCAACTGGTCACTCGATGCGCCATGGTTCACCGACGGACCGGACAGTCCCGGAACCGGCCTCTTCGTGCTGGCCGTCGAGCCCAAGCTGCTCGATCCAAATTTCGAGAAGCGCATGAAAGATCAACTCGACCGGTTGCGCCGCCGCTACGGCGTGCATGTCCCCGGCCGTGCCCGGGCCGAAGCGGCGGAGAAGGCAGCGGCACGGGGCATAACGGCTTCGAAAGCCGTGGTGCAGCGCATCTCCGAATTCGCCGCCCGGTATTCTTCCTGAAGGCGGCCTTCGGATAGTCGACAGCGGGCGTACTTGCCGTTACGCCCAGTCTGCCTCGTCGAGCCACGTTTCGGAAACAGCCGGAAACCCTCGCGTCGGCCGGGTTTTCCGGGCTCTCCGCAACTGACTCGTAACATGCATTTCCCGGTCAACTTTTGTTCATTTGACTTTGACTGGGGTGGCAGCTGTTTGCGCGGAGCAGCAAAAGAGGAACCCTAATGGCCGCAAGCACCCACAATCCCAGCACCAATCTTGTCGTTCCGGCCCTTGGCAGCCTCTATGCTGCGCTGAACACCACCTCTGAAACCATCCTGCGCGCCGTGGCCGGCATCTTCCTCACCATCCATGGCTCTGGCAAGATCATCGACCCGCTTGGCGCCGCCGCGATGGTCGAAGGCCTCGGCTTCTATCCTGGCGCGTTCTGGTCGGTGCTGCTGGCCTGCACCGAGTTCTTCGGCGGCATTTTCATCGCCATCGGTCTCTTGACCCGCCCGGCCGCCTTCGCCGGAATGTTCGTGCTCCTGGTCACCGTCTGGTTCCACTGGGTCACCCTGGGCGAGGGCTTTTCGGGTGCCGAAAAATCGCTGCTGTGGGCGGCGATACTGTTCTTTTTCGTCATCCGCGGCGGCAACCGCCAATCGGTCGACGCGCGCATCGGCAGGGCGTTCTGAACCAGCCGACACCGCGGCAAACGGCGACAAAGGATCGCCCTTTGCCTTCGGCGCGAAACGGATTATGAACGGCTTCAGCCAAGCCCAGTAAATCTGGAAAGCGCGCCGGAGCCAGCCATGACCGAAATCCTGCAGACCCCAAAGCTCGTCGTCGTGTTCGGCGGCTCCGGCTTTGTCGGCCGCCATGTGGTGCGGGCGCTGGCCCGGCGTGGCTATCGCATCAGGGTCGCCTGCCGCCGGCCCGATCTCGCCGGCCATCTGCAGCCGCTCGGCAATGTCGGCCAGATCCAGCCGGTGCAGGCCAATATTCGCGTGCGCTGGTCGGTCGACCGCGCCGTGCAGGGCGCCGACCATGTCGTCAATTTGGTAGCCATCCTGCATGAGAGCGGCCGGCAGAAATTCACGCCCGTCCACGAGTTCGGCGCACGCGCGGTCGCCGAAGCGGCGCACGCCGTCGGCGCCGGGCTCACCCATATCTCGGCGCTCGGCACCGATCTGAACGCGCAATCCGAGTATGCGCGCACCAAGGCGCTCGGTGAAAAAGCGGTCCTGGAGACGATCGAGGATGCGGTCATCTTGCGGCCCTCGATCAATTTCGGCCCCGAGGACAGCTTCTTCAACCGCTTCGCCAGCATGGCGCGCTATTCGCCGGTCCTGCCACTGATCGGCGGCGGGCGGACCAAATTCCAGCCGGTCTATGTCGGCGATGTCGCCGAAGCGGTGGCGCGCTCGGTCGACGGCAAAGTCCAGGGTGGCCGGATCTACGAGCTTGGCGGACCTCAGGTGCTCACCTTCAAGCAATGCATGCAGGAAATGCTTGCCATGATCGACCGCAAGCGGTTGCTGGTGTCGGTGCCGTGGTGGGTGGCGAACATGCAGGCATCGATCCTCGGGCTTTTGCCCAATCCGCTGCTGACCAAGGATCAGGTCCTGCAGCTGCGCGGGGACAACATCGTCTCGGAAGCGGCCATCAGGGAAAACCGGACGCTCGCCGGTCTCGATATCCAGCCACAGTCGATCGGCAGCATCCTGCCGAGCTATCTCTGGCGCTACCGGCCCGCCGGCCAGTTCCAGCGCAAGACGGCGGAATAGCCAATCAGGCGGCTCAAAGGCGGCGCGTGACCTGCATCGGCAGGCCGCCCTGCGGTTGCGTCGTCAGTTTCTGCACCGGCCACGGTTTGGTTTCGGCGGTGGTATCGAAGCGGAAGCGCGACAGCATGATCGCCAGAGCAATGATCGCCTCCTGCATGGCAAAGCTGGCGCCGATGCAGACGCGAGGACCGGCGCCGAACGGCAAATACTGAAAACGGTCGATCTTCTCGCGATTTCCCGGATGGAAACGTTCTGGCATGAAGGCGTCGGGCCTGTCCCACAGCTTGCGATGGCGGTGGACGACCCAGGGCATGACCAGCACCGCGGCACGCCTCGGTATGTAGAGGCCGTTCCAGGTTTCGGGCTCGATCGGCTCGCGGTTGATCGACGGCGCCGGCGGATAGAGCCTGAGCGCCTCGTCGAAGGCGGCGCGGGTGAACGGCATGGCGTCGAGCCACTTTGTCGGGTCGGGCTCGCGCGCCAGCACGGCGTCGATCTCGCGCTCGACCTTTTCGCGCTCCCAAGGCGCTTCGGCCAGGCAATAGAGCGTCCAGCCGAGCGCACGCGCCGTGGTCTCGTGACCGGCGCCGATGAAGGTGATGATGTTGTCCTCGACCTCGGCGCGCGTCAGCCCGTCCGGTCCCTCCGCCTTGAGCAAAAGCGTGAGGAAATCCTGCGGCACCTTGTCCGGATCGCGCTTGAGCCGCTCTTCGCGCATCTTGACGGTGTCGGTGACGATCTTGCGGAAATAGGCCATGGTTTTGCGGCCGCGGATGCGGGTCAGGCGCGGCAGCCAGTCTGGCGCCCGCAACAGGTCGAGCGGATCGACGCGGCCCATGGTTTCGAACAGCCGGTCGATCTCCTTGGCGAAGCTGCCCGGCTCACCCGATATCTCACCGGAAAACAGTGTCTCGGCCAGGATGTCAAAGGTAAGCAGCGTCATGTCGTGGGCGATGTCCGACGTGCCGCCGCCCTCGTAGCGAGTGACGAACTCCCGCGTACGCCTCAGCATCGGCTCGGCAAAGCCGAAGATGTGGCGCGGCGTGAACACCGGCGCCATCGCCTTGCGTGAACGCCTCCAGACCTCACCCTCAGCGGTCAGCAGGCCGTCGCGCAGGATCGGCCGCAGGATCATCTGGCGCACCGTCGCCATCTTGTAGTTTTTGGCGTTGTCGACCAGCACGTGGCGAATGAGGCCGGGGTCGTTGGCGATGACCAGCGGCCCGCCGATGCCGGTCACCGAAATCCAGGGTTCGTTATAAGTCGGCTCGCCCCACAGTTCGAGCGGATTGCGATAGACGATGCGGATCATCTCCAGCGTCGAAGGCGGCGACGTGCGCGGCTTCGGCGCCGGCGGGACAAAGGGGGCGGGCTGACTGTCCATGGCGTGCTCCGCTGGTGAACTCAATGTAGTGGCTGGCAAGCCAAGCGTCCATGTTGCTGAACGGCAAGGGCGAAGCGCCCGCTCTCCGGAAATGTCACCGGGGCACCGGAGAGTAGATGATCGTCGGGAACAGGTCGGCCCGCTTTTGTGCGGCCGCTCTGTTCCCAAAACCGGTTCCACTTTTGGGTCCGATGCCGTGGCCCGCCAGGCGTGCTCTTCTTCCATTCGGAAATGCTTGCAAACCTTGGAAAAACCGCCTTTTGCACCTATATCTGGGCCATCAAGGACGCGCGATTCGGAGCCGATTTTTTGCGCTGGATGTGCGGCATCAATCAGACAGGTTTTCATGAGCGATCAGATCGACAACGCCAACGGCGCTGAGGCCGAGTACGGCGCCGATTCCATCAAGGTTTTGAAGGGCTTGGACGCCGTCCGCAAGCGGCCCGGCATGTATATCGGCGATACCGACGACGGCTCGGGCCTGCATCACATGATCTATGAGGTCGTCGACAACGCTATCGACGAGGCGCTGGCCGGCCATGCCGACCTCGTCACGGTGACGCTCAATCCCGACGGTTCGGTGACGGTCATCGACAATGGCCGCGGCATTCCGACCGATATCCACACCGGCGAAGGTATTTCGGCGGCCGAAGTGATCATGACGCAGCTGCATGCCGGCGGCAAGTTCGACCAGAACTCCTACAAGGTGTCCGGTGGCCTCCACGGCGTCGGCGTCTCGGTCGTCAACGCGCTGTCGGCCTGGCTGAAGCTGAAAATCCGCCGCAACGGCCAGATCTACGAGATGAGCTTCTCGCATGGCAATGCCGACGGACCGCTGAGGGTCACCGGCAGCTATGAGCAGCGCAAGGTTGCCGGCACCTATGAGGGGCGCAGCGGCAGCGAGATCACCTTCTTTCCGTCGACCGAGACCTTCACCATGGTCGAGTTCGACTTCGGCACGCTGGAGCACCGGCTGCGCGAACTCGCCTTCCTGAATTCCGGCGTGCGCATCATTTTGACCGATGCCCGTCATGCCGACGTCGTGCGCCATGAGCTGCATTATGATGGCGGGCTCGAGGAGTTCGTCAGATATCTCGACCGCGTCAAGAAGCCGCTGATCGACAAGCCGATTGCTATCAAGGCCGAGCGCGACGGTATCACCGTCGAAGTCGCCATGTGGTGGAACGACAGCTACCACGAGAACGTGCTGGCCTTCACCAACAACATTCCGCAGCGCGACGGCGGAACGCATCTTGCCGGTTTCCGCGGCGCGCTGACGCGCCAGATTACCGGCTATGGCGAATCCACGGGCCTCACCAAAAAGGAGAAGGTGGCGCTGATCGGCGACGATTGCCGCGAAGGACTGACGGCCGTGCTGTCGGTCAAGGTTCCCGACCCGAAATTCTCCTCGCAGACCAAGGACAAGCTGGTCTCGTCCGAAGTGCGTCCGGTGGTGGAAGGGCTCGTCAACGAGGCGCTCGGCACCTGGCTCGAAGAGCACCCGACCGAGGGCAAGGTGGTCATCGAGAAGGTCATCCAGGCGGCAGCGGCGCGCGAAGCCGCGCGCAAGGCGCGCGACATCACCCGCAAGAGCTCGCTCGGCGTCACTTCGCTGCCGGGCAAGCTGGCCGACTGCCAGGAACGCGACCCGGCGAAGTCCGAAATCTTCATCGTCGAGGGCGACAGCGCCGGCGGCTCGGCCAAGGGCGGCCGTTCGCGCCAGAACCAGGCCATTCTTCCGCTGCGCGGCAAGATCCTCAACGTCGAGCGGGCCCGATTCGACCGTATGCTCGGCTCCGACATGATCGGCACGCTGATCACCGCGCTCGGCACCTCGATCGGCAAGGACGAGTTCAACGCAGACAAATTGCGCTACCACAAGATCATCCTGATGACCGACGCCGACGTCGACGGCGCCCACATCCGCACCTTGCTGCTGACCTTCTTCTTCCGGCAGATGCCGGAGCTGATCGAGCGCGGGCATCTCTACATCGCCCAGCCGCCGCTCTACAAAGTGACGCGCGGCAAGAGCTCGCAATACATCAAGGACGAAAGCGCCTTCGAGGAATTCCTGATCGGCTCAGGACTGGAAGAGGCGTCGCTTGCGCTCAGCACCGGCGAGGTGCGGGCCGGGCAGGACCTGCGCAGCGCCATCGACGATGCGCTGGCAGTGCGCCAGCTCATCAACGGGCTGCACACCCGCTATAACAGAGGCGTGGTCGAGCAGGCGGCGATCGCCGGCGCGCTCAATCCGGACGTCTTCGTCGATCTCGGCCGGGCCAACGCTATGGCCGAGCGTGTCGCCCGGCGCCTCGACATCATCGCCGAGGACACCGAACGCGGCTGGACCGGCCGCATGTCGACCTCAAACGAAGGGGTCGGCGGCTATGTGTTCGAGCGCACGGTGCGCAGCGTCAAGGAGTTCGCGCATCTCGATCTGGCGCTGATCAATTCGGCCGACGCCCGCCAACTCGACCGCTATGCGCCGCGCCTCGCAGAGGTCTATGGCGAGCCGCCGGTGCTGCGCCGCAAGGATGTATCCGAAACCATCTCGGGACCGCTGGCGCTGCTCAATGCCGTGTTTGCCACCGGCCGCAAGGGCCTGACCATGCAGCGGTACAAGGGCCTCGGCGAAATGAACGCCGAGCAGCTCTGGGAGACCACGCTCGACCCGAATGTGCGCTCGCTTTTACAAGTCAAGGTCAATGACGCCACCGATGCGGACAGTCTGTTCTCGCGGCTGATGGGCGACGAAGTCGAGCCCAGGCGCGAGTTCATCCAAGAAAACGCGCTGTCGGTCGCCAACCTGGATATTTAAAGCCCAAGCAGCTGCTCAGCTTCGGACACTTAAGGTATTGGTAGGCCCAGGCCCACCAACGATCCCTGCTGCGTCGCAACAAAGGATCATGAGGGCCGGTCGGAACGGAAGAGCATCCAAGGCATTGTAATCGATCACAATCGCCGCAGGAGGCACTCATGGGACGTGGCATTTTGCTCTGGCTTCTCGGAGTCCCGATTCCGATCATTATTCTCATCATGCTTTTCGCACGTTAGGGGGCTGACATGCAGTCAACCCTAACGGCTGTAGACGTTTCCGCACCGACGGAATCCTCTTCTACCGCTGTCAGCTGGGGGCCAATCGTGGCCGGCGCCTTTGCTGCCTCGACGCTAACATTGATCCTGATGCTGCTCGGCTCCGGGCTCGGGCTGACGATGGTTTCGCCGTGGTCCGGCTTGAGCACCTCAGTCACAACTTTCGCGGCCTCCACGGCTGCGTGGCTGATCATCGTGCAGTGGCTGTCGTCGGCCGTAGGCGGTTATCTTGCCGGGCGCCTACGCACCAAATGGGTCGGCGTCCACACCGATGAGGTCTTTTTCCGCGATACCGCACACGGCTTCCTCGCCTGGGCGCTTGCAACGTTGCTTGTCGCCGGTGTGCTCGGCTCGGCGCTCTCCGCAGCTGTCGGAACCGGCGTCCACGCCGCTTCGACAGTCGCGTCGGGCGCGGCAATGGGCGCTTCGGCAGGTGCTACCGCAAACGCCGGAGGCGCCGCGACCGACAACGCAACGTCGTACTTCGTCGATGCGTTGTTCCGCCCGGCCGATGCGGCCAGGCTTGCTGCCGCCAACCCGGAGAGCGACGCGGCGGCGACGGCGCAGGCCTCGCGCATCTTGATCGCGAGCGCAGCAGCAGGGGAAGTGTCAGCCGACGACAAGACCTATCTGTCGCAGTTGGTAGCCGCCCGCACCGGGCTGTCGGAACCCGATGCCAGGGCCCGTGTCGATGCCGTGCTTGCCAGGGTCGAAGAGGCGAAGGTCCAAGCCCAGCAGGCTGCCGATACCGCCAGGAAAGCCGGTGCCACCTTCGCGCTGCTTGGCGCTCTGTCCCTGGTCGTCGGCGCTTTCATCGCAAGCGCCGCGGCAGCACTTGGGGGCAGGCAGCGCGACGACGAGGAGGCGGTCTTCCTGACCGACCGTTGATCGGTGCTTGAGGGTTCTATCGACGCCGAGACTTTCCCCGGCATCGACCGGTTGTTTTGACGACGTCATCGCCATGAACTGCGCGCTGAATTCGCCCAAACGAGCGTGCCCTATCTTCCGGCAGAAGTCGTCGGTGCCGGCTGGCTTGGCTCCAGTTTGCGGCCGAGATCGACGGCGTCACGCAGCACGCCGAGCGCGGCGGGCGCCGGCGGCAGGCTGCTGGTCCTCCACACCGAATCCAGGATTTTTTGCCCAGGTGCGGGTGGCACACCGCGTACCGTTACTGACTTTGGGCTCAACCTATTCAGGTTGGGCTGAGCGTCCCCCGATACGCCACGATCAGGCCGATCAGCGGCATCGAAATTTCCACATCGAAGCAGAATTGCCCGTCCCGTTCCGTTTCGAAGCTCGAGCCTTTGGGAAGGAGGAAGCCGGGCATTGGAATACCCAGCAGCGACCATCGTCTCGGAACCAGGGTCAGACGATCGTCGTCCACCACCAGAGCCAACGCGAAGGACGCGATCCCAAACCGTTCCATCAGAAGATGCTGGTCCCTCCCAGTGCCGGCCGACTGAATCGAAGAAAAACACTTGCCGTCGAAACTACGCATCCAGTGTTCAGAGCCGTTCTCGGGCGAAAATGTCACCGTGACCGGCACCCGTGGCGCAGCTTTCGGGAAGCCGACAAGCGCCGCCACGAACGCGGCCGCCGGGCCGCGACCGCGTCGTACCTCGGCGAAGCCCGTCCATTGGCGGATGGCGGTGCTGCCATGCAGATCCTGAAGTCGCGGAGCAAGTGAGGAGAAGGCGGATCCGAGAATCCCGCAGTACAGGGGCGCAACGTTCTCGTGTCCCCGAAACCCGGTGAATATCTTCCGGCTTTGGAACAGCGCCTCATAGTCGGCAAGCTCAAGGGCGCGGACCCCGGACCGTGCTCCGGCCTCCGGACGGGTGCCCGTCAGCAATTTGCGGATGATCGCTTCGATGGCCATCGATGGAATGTATGGCCCGTCATCCCCTTCGGCCAAAAGATGCCAGCTCCGTTCGGCGTCCTGCCCATCCGTGGTGCCGTACGCGCTGACGAACATACCGCCGCGATGCTCGCCAAAACGCATTCGGTTGAGCACCGCGTAGAAGAGACGCGAGAAAGGTTCCAGCGACGAGAGCCTGAGCCTCGCGCGCGCCTTCGCCAGGAGGTTGAGTGTCCGGTGCAAGATTTCCGGGACTGGCCCGGCTCCCATCCAGATATCGGTCATTGAGGGATGCTCGGGCGGGATGACCTGCAAGTCCGGCACGTCCACCAGCGAGAAACGGATGTTCCGGAGCGGCAGCCGGCCCGGCACCGCGATGGTGAAGCGCATGCTTTCAGCCAGACCGATGCCATGCGATTGCACCCCATGTCGTCGCAGCTTCACCGGAGCGCCAGCATAGCCCACCACCGCACGCATGACGTTGAGGCCGATTCCGGCATAGGGCGAAGGAGCGATGCCGCCTTTCACAGAGACGATGTCCATCGTCTTCGCCATCTCGCGCAGGACGGCGGCGGTCAGCACAGGAAAGCTGCTGATGCCCGATAGAATGAATATGCCTGCATCCTTTGCTTGCGCGTCGAACTGAGGCACGCCGAACACAAAGTCGGCGGCGTCGGCAAAGTCGAGATAGTCGATTCCAGCGTCGATGCAGGCCGAAATCACACGATAGCGATTGGTCCCATAATCTTGGAACGGCCCGGACGCGTCGACGACCAGATTGGGCCGTTGCGCGCGCAGGCCGGCCACAATTTCTACGCGATCAAGCGCAAGCGGCCGAACCCGGGCCTGCCCTCTGTAGCGCGCGTAGAACGCCTCGGCGCGAGAGAAGTCGCGGCCGCAGATGATGAGTTCAATTTCCGGTATGTCGGATAGGAGTTCCACCAGGCGCCCGCCGAAAACGCCGTATCCGCCCAGGATCAGGATTCTCATGCGTGCTGCGCTCTCTTGGCTCACAGAAGTCTGTCTCCATGTTCCGGCGGTATTGGCATGCTCCGGCGCGCCAATCCGCTTTATGCTTCGGGTCGTTCCAGTTTTCGGCCGAGATCGACGGCGTCACGCAGCACGCCGATATGCGAGCGCGGCGGGGTGCCGGCGGCTGCCGCGACCTCGACGCCGGTCGCCTTCAGCGACCAGTAGAGCCTGTGGGTGAAGATGCGGCCAAGCGAACTGCGCAGTTCGACCTGAATGTTCTCCACGCCGGGGCCGAAATTATCCGCCATCGGTCCTGAGATCGGGTCGCCGGTCAGCCAGCCATTGCCTCTGTCGAAGATATTGGTCCAGCGCGTCGCGGCAAACACCGCACCGTGATGCACCGCCCGCTGCGGCTTGCCCGAACGGCTGCGCCCTTCCTGATAGAGGACGGTTCCACCGGCCGCCGTCTCGGCGATCGGCGGACATGCCGAGAACAGCCGCTCAGCGATGCCGCGCCTGAATTCGGCGAGATTGTAGGTCACCAAAAATTCGCTGTGGGTCAGCGGACTGCCGAGCGTGACGAAATCGCTGATCTTCCAAGGCAATGGATGATCGGCGTCGCTGGCGCGGAGGTGGCGGTAGAGCTCCCATTGGGCACGCCGGAATCCGGAAAAATCATCCAATTTGTCGGGCCACGCAGAACCATCTGACTTGAGCGTAGCCTTGTCGACGGCGCGGATCGCTTTCAGTCTCGCCTTGTCGCGGGCGGCTTCCAGCTTTCGTGGCCTGAAATCGGCCCACAATATCTGCAGCAGATCATAGGCGATGATCGATCCCAGGCTGTGCGAGACCAGCACGATCCGGTCGTAGCCATCGTCCGTCATGAGGCGCCTCAACAGCGTCAGGCCACGGTCGCGGACAAGCGCGCGCTTCTCGACCGTTGCCGCCTCAGCCCGCACATAGGCGGCCACATCACCGAAATAAGGAAGACCGAACCGCTCCACCGACCAGACGACGAACGAGGCCAGGATCGTGACGAGCATGCCCGTGGTCCAGTAAATATGCCCTCGCAAGGTCGAGGTCGCGAGCACGAATGCCGCGCCCAGGACTGCTATGACGGCCAGAAGGGTGACGACATAGAGCCCGCGGGCGTCGCGCGGAATGTCGGCGGGCTTGCGCCAGAGCAGATTTGTCACCCAGGCCGCAAGCCGGCCCCGTGTCGTGCCTTGCGTGATGTCGGCCCAGTAAAGCTCGTAGAAATCGGTGCGCCGGCCATCGACATCATAAGGGGTGGTGATCCGGCGAAGTTCGTGCGAGTTCGTCCGGCTGTCGGGCGTGATCCAGCTCTGGTTGATCTTCGCGCCGGCGGGACCGTCCGGATCGGCGACCTGGGCATAAAACGGCGCGCGTGCGGGATCATGGCTCCAAACAGCTTGGACAAATTCCCTCAGCGTGCCCATCGGCCGCTGTTCACCCATGCCATGCACGATCACCACGGCCTGGCTGAGCTTGCGCGGCGCCTTTCCGGGGGCCGGCAGGCTAGCCTTCGCGGGCGAGCCGGTCTTGGTCGGCGAAGCGACAGGCTGGCGTTCAGACACCGGCGCCTCCGTTGGTGACAAATCCCGTCCATCGGAACAGAACTTGCCCATCGTAGTGCTGAATCCAAAGCAAGTGCAAAAAGCATCGCAGATATCTGTCGCAAATCGCCGACTTTTTGCGCAGTGGGTTTTGCGACAGGAATTCGTTGAAGAGTTCAACGCCGGCGATTTTGTCGCGAAACTTAGGACTGTGACTTCCGGCGCCGTTTGTCGCGCCGCCATGAAGCATCGGCAAGCCGCCGTTGCCGACAGCCGCCTGATCCGCTACTCCGTCCTCCCGGGCAGCACGTCGTTCAATCCCGCAAGTCAGGCATAGCGCCTGCTTCACAGCCAGTACGAAAGAGAACACATATGCCTCATAACCCCACCTCCGACAGCCACGCGGCTTCAAGCGCGCCGCGCATCCGCGACTGGTCGCTGTCCTGGCAGATCGGGGCGGTCGTCCTGGGAACCGTATTTCTGGCGCTGGCGTCTTACATCGAAGTGCCTATGGTTCCGGTGCCCGTGACCATGCAGACCTTTGCGGTCACCCTGATCGGTGCAGTCTACGGCTGGAGACTCGGCGCGGCCACGATCGTTGCATGGTTGGTCGAAGGCGCGATCGGGTTGCCGGTTTTATCTGGGGGCGCTGCCGGTGCGCATCACTTTGTCGGCCCGACCGCCGGATACCTCTTTGCCTTCCCCGTGGTCGGCGCGCTCACGGGATGGCTGGCGGAGCGCGGCTGGAACGGCAACCGCCGCTGGCTGGCGTTCGGCTCCATGCTCCTGGGCAACGCGCTTTGCCTCGTGCTGGGCGCGGCATGGCTTTCCGTAGCCATTGGCATCGAACAGGCAATTGTCCACGGCGTCGCGCCGTTCCTGATCGGCGGGGCGCTCAAGTCGGCATTGGCCGCGATGACGCTCAAGCTCATGACACGCGCGCAAAAATGACCATCCGGCTGCGGCCGCACCATCTCCTTTGCCTGCTGACTTACGCAGGCAAGGGTTACAGCGCTGCGTTCGTCGCCAATTTCGACGCGATCGCGGCTCGGCTGTCCGCAAGCGAAGACATCCTGATCGTCTCCGGGCCTGACGATATTTGCGCGCCCCTGCTCGGTGAGGCGGAGCCGCACTGCCTTCGCGACAGCGTGACGGAGCGCGACCGTCAGGCGGCGGCCAGTGTTGGTACGCTTCTAGGGTACTCGATTGCCGAGGACATGGAACTTCAGCTCCATCCCTCGGTTCTGCGAACTATGCGCGATGCGTTCTCTTCGGGCCGTACCCGGGGTGCTTGCGGCGGGTGCGAGTGGTTTGACCTTTGCAGTTCAATCGCCGCTTCAGACTATGGAACGGTGGCACTCCGGTGAAGGCAACGCTCGCGGTGGGACGATTGTCGGGTTCGCCAACCCGGATCAGTGATCCATCGCCTTGACGATCTCTTCGGTCATCTTCTTGGCGTCGCCGAGCAGCATCATCGTGCCGTCCTTGTAGAACAGCGTGTTGTCGATGCCGGCATAGCCGGAGCCGAGCGAGCGCTTGACGAACAGACAGGTGCGAGCCTTGTCGACGTCGAGGATCGGCATGCCGTAGATCGGCGACGCCTTGTCGTCGCGGGCGGACGGGTTGGTGACATCGTTGGCGCCGATGACATAGGCGACGTCGGCCTGCGCGAATTCGGAGTTGATGTCCTCGAGCTCGAACACTTCGTCGTAAGGCACGTTGGCTTCGGCCAGGAGCACGTTCATGTGGCCGGGCATGCGGCCGGCGACCGGATGAATGGCGTACTTCACGTCGACGCCATTGGCCTTAAGCTTGTCGGCCATCTCGCGCAACGCATGCTGCGCCTGGGCGACCGCCATGCCGTAGCCCGGCACGATGATGACCTTCTGCGCGTTCATCATCAGATAGGCGGCATCGTCGGCCGAACCCTGCTTGACCGTGCGCTCGATGCCGTCGTCGGCAGTGACGGACGTCTCGCCGCCGAAGCCGCCGAGGATGACCGAGACGAACGACCGATTCATGCCCTTGCACATGATGTAGGACAGGATCGCGCCGGACGAGCCGACCAGCGCGCCGGTGATGATCAGCGCCAGATTGCCGAGCGTGAAGCCGAGTGCCGCAGCCGCCCAGCCCGAATAGGAATTCAGCATCGAGACGACCACTGGCATGTCGGCGCCGCCGATCGGGATGATGAGCAGGACGCCAAGGACAAGCGATGCCGCCACGATCAACCAGAACACCAGCTTGGACTCGGTGGTGACGAGCAGCACGATCAGCACGATCAGTCCAATGCCGAGGGCGGCGTTGATGAAATGACGGCCGCCGATCATGATCGGCTTGCCCGACATGCGGCCGTCGAGTTTTAGGAAGGCGATGACCGAGCCGGTGAAAGTGATGGCGCCGATGGCGACGCCGATGCTCATCTCGATCAGCGCCTGGGCGTGGATGTCGGCGACCGTGCCGATGTCAAAACTTTCCGGCGCATAGACGGCGGCAGCCGCCACCATGACGGCAGCAAGCCCAACCAGCGAATGGAAGGCGGCGACCAGCTGCGGCATCGAGGTCATGGCGATGCGCCGTGCCGTGACCGCGCCGACCGAGCCGCCGATCAAAAGACCGAGCACGATGAGGCCGAAGCCTCCCGCCGAAGGGGTCGCCAGCGCCAGCGTGGTGACAATGGCGATGCCCATGCCGATCATGCCGTACATATTGCCCTGGCGGCTCGTCGTCGGGTGCGACAGGCCGCGCAATGCCAGGATGAACAGGATGCCGGAGACCAGATAGAGGAAGGAGGCGAAGTTGGCGTTCATGGCCCTCTACTTGTCCTTCTTCTTGTACATCGCCAGCATGCGCTGGGTGACGAGGAAGCCGCCGAAGATGTTGACCGAGACCAGCATCAGCGCGACGAAACCGAAGCCGGTGGCGATGCCGGACGCCGAGATTCCGACGGCAAGCAGCGCGCCGACGACGATGACCGAGGAAATGGCGTTGGTGACGGCCATCAGCGGCGTGTGCAGCGCCGGCGTCACCGACCAGACGACGTAATAGCCGACAAAGATCGCCAGCACGAAAATGGCGAAGCGGAAGACGAACGGATCGATTGCCCCGCCGGACAGCGCGTGCGCGGCGTCGCCCGCCGCATCGGTGCCGCCTGGAGCTGTGGCCAGATCCTGCACAGCGAGCCGGACGGCGGCGGTAGCCTGGTCGAGCTGGTCGAGGGCTTTCTGCAAGGTCTGGTCCATCACGCGATCCCTTTCGACTTATTAGCGGGCGATTTGGGTGCGGCAGCTTTCCTGGATGCGGCAGCTTTCTTTGGCTGGGCTGGATCTTTTGCAGCGGCGGGCTTCGCAGGCTCAGCCGAGGCGATCATCACCGCCGGCTTGCCGGCGAAAGCCGGATGCACGACCTGGCCACCATCGGTCAGCATCGTCGCCTTGACCAGTTCATCGTCGCGGTTGATGGCGAGCGTCTTCGCGGTCTTGTCGACCAGCGTCTCGAGGAACGCAAAGAGGTTCCTGGCATAGAGCAGCGAGGCGGAGGCAGCGACGCGGCCCGGCACGTTGAGATGGCCGACGATTTTCACGCCGTTGGCCGTGGTCACCACCTGCCCGGGCACGGCGCCCTCGACATTGCCGCCGCGCTCGACCGCCAGGTCGACGATCACCGAGCCCGGCTTCATCGAGGCGACCATCGCGGCCGAAACGAGCTTCGGCGCCGGACGGCCGGGAATCAGCGCCGTGGTGATGACGATGTCCTGCTTGGCGATGTGCTCGGCGGTCAGCGTGGCTTGCTTGGCCTGATACTCCTTCGACATTTCCTTGGCGTAGCCGCCAGCCGTCTCGGCCGCCTTGAACTCCTCGTCCTCGACCGCCAGGAACTTTGCCCCCAGCGAGGCAACCTGTTCCTTGGCGGCGGGACGCACGTCGGTGGCGGTGACGACGGCACCGAGACGACGCGCAGTAGCGATCGCCTGCAGGCCGGCGACGCCGACGCCCATGACGAAAGCTTTCGCCGCCGGCACCGTGCCGGCCGCGGTCATCATCATCGGCAGCGCCCGGTCATATTCGGCAGCCGCGTCGATCACCGCCTGATAGCCGGCGAGGTTGGCCTGGCTGGACAGGACGTCCATCGATTGGGCGCGCGTGATGCGCGGCATGAACTCCATCGAGAAGGCGGTGACGCCGGCGCTTGCCAGAGCATCGACGGCAGCATCGTTGCCGTAGGGATCGATGATGGCGATGACGGCGGTGCCCGGGCGATAGGCCTTCAGCTCCGTCTCATCAGGCCGGCGCACCTTCAGCACCACATCAGCCTTGGCGACATCGCCGGCCTTACCGATCACAGCGCCGGCCTTGGCGAACTCCTCGTCGGGAATGCGCGATGCCGTGCCGGCGCCGCTTTCGACGATGACGTCAAACCCCAGCCCCGCCAGCCGCTTCACCGTGTCGGGCGAGGCAGCAACACGCGGCTCGTTCGCATCGAGCTCACGAGGGATGAAAACCGTCTGTCCCACCGCATGATCCTTTCGGCTGGAACCTGTCTGCGCAGGACGCCGACCGAACTTCCGGCGATGTCGCGGGCAAGGGGGTTTTGAAGAATTTACCGGAGAATGAAAGCGCCGACGGCGAGGATCAGAACGAACAGGACAAAGCCCGAGAAGAAGCCGCCCGCAAAGAAACCGAACGCCATTGCCAGAAGCACGGCGGCGCAAAACAGCGACCCGTATTTGGCGAGCATGATAAAGCCGGCATAGGTGCGGTCGTGCTCGGCATAGTCCATCTTCGCGCCTAGTTCGACAGGACCGGTCGGCGAGTGATCAGCCATAGGAATACCCCTTCGAAGACATCTTTCAGGCACATAGCGAAAAGCCAGGCCGAGGGCAATGGCGCTATTGCCGCATCGCTGGAGACAACAGCCTCAAAAGAAAATTGGAGCCGCCAGATGCAGGATGTCGTTTCGGAGGCGCTCGCGGCTGCCGCCCTCGCGCTTGCTTTCCGGCTAACGCGCCGCGCCTGCCGACATTTTCAGCCGGCGAGCTGCGGAAACAGCCCAAGCAGGCCGACGACGATCAGGTAGAGCGCGACGATGTAGTTGAGGAGTCGCGGCATCACCAGGATCAGCACGCCGGCAATCAGCGAGATCAACGGAGTGAGCGCGAGCGTGGGAATGGTCATGTCGGGTTCCTCTCTATAGAATTTCCGCCGAAGCGACGCAGATTGACGTCGCCCACGCACCACCGGCGCGCCTCCCAGAACGCCGAAGCGGCCTGAAAGCTCCAGCCGCGCTTTAAATTTGCCAACTGTCAGGCGGCTTCGCGGTAGTATTTGGCGGTCGGCAGAATGGTCAGCGGCGCGAGTTCACCGGCACCAGGTGTCTCAAACAGCATGCGCTGCTCCATCGGCGTCGACCGAAAGAATGGGAACCGGGAGAAAGACCGTTCGCGAATGGCGCTGACGTCGGCGCGGTAGAGCACGACCTTGTAATTCAGGCCCGGATAATTGCGCAACTCGCCAATTTGCTCGGAACAGTAAATGCGACGATAGAAGCCTGCATGTTCCGGGCGGATGGTGGAGAGACAATAAGGCGCGTCGAAGTAGAAGCATGCCATGCCAGCGAGGCGCAGCGTCAGATACGGAATTTGCGGATAGACCCGCGACCAGTCCGGATCGGCGGCAAAGCGGCTAGGATCGGCAAAATGCAGACCAGACGCCAGCATGGGGCGCAATATGTCGCCATAAACCGTCGTGGAAGGCGACTGCGGCGTGGCGCTGCAGGCATGGTGAATACGCAGCGTACTGACCAGAACGCCGTCGATATAGATTCCGAACTTGGAGCAATTGGCCGCTTCGTCGAGCTCGTCATGCACAATATGGTCGGGATTCTCCGGGACCATATCGCTCAGACGGTAAGATTTGTAGCGCAACCTGTAAATGTCTTCGAGATCTTCGCCCTTGTCGCAGCGGCGATATTCCGTCCGCTCAAGCATCGCCGAGACGTTCTTGGCAAAGCCTGACATATCGTCAGACGCATTAGTCCCGCCCGCACCCGCCGCCTGGCGAGGCAAAGTCAACTCGACAATCATCAACTCGTTCCCCGCAACTGCCGCCGCGATCAACACTACGGCAGGGCCGTATGATGTAAAGATGAAAAAAAGATAGAGATCATTTACCAGCTATTAAGGTTAATAATTGGCGTAATTATACTAAAGTACCAGTTTTTTCGGTAGAATTCAGCGATGCGTCGCCTTGCTGGCCGTCTTGATGTCCTTGGCGAAGGGCCAGACCGTGCTCGCCATCGTTTCGATGCCGGATGCGCTGAGCGCCGAGCCGAACAGGAATCCCTGAACCAGGTCCGGCTTGACCTGCAAGGCCAGGATCTTGAGCTGCTCGAAAGTCTCGACGCCCTCGACAGTCACCGAAAGCCCCAGCGGCCGTGACAGATTGACGATGCCCTTGAGCAGTTCGAGCGAACGGCTGTTCTGGGTGACGTCCATCAGGAATGAACGGTCGATCTTGATCTTGTCGAGCGGCAGTTTGTGGAGATAACTCAGGCTCGAATAGCCGGTGCCGAAATCGTCGAGCGCGATGCGCACGCCAAGCCGCTTCAATTCCTCGATATACTGACGCGTCAGCGACTTGTCGTCGAGCAGCGCCGTCTCGGTGACCTCGATCTCCAGGCGGCCGGCGGCGAGGCCGGAGCTGGCGAGCGCATCGCGAACCTTTTGCACAACGTCGCGGTTGCGAAAGTCCTTGGCCGAGAGATTGACCGAGACACTGGTCCGTGCTGGCCATTTGGCGCATTCGACGCACGCCGCATGCAGGACGAAGGTGCTGATCTCGGAGATGATGCCCATTTCCTCCGCCAGCGGAATGAAGATGCTGGGCGAGATCGGTCCGAGATCGGGGTGGTCCCAACGGCACAGCGCCTCGCAGCTGGCTATGCGCATCGTGCTCATCGCCACGATCGGCTGGTAAACCACCCGCAACCCCTTGCTTTCCACCGCAGTGCGCAGATCCGCCTTCATCAGCTGACGATTGCGGAAAGCGGCATCCATCGATGCCTCGAACAGCCGCCAGGTGTTCTTGCCGAGTTCCTTGGCTTTGTAGAGCGCCAGGTCCGCCTTGACGATCATGGCGTCGACATCGGTATCCCTGACCCGCGACAGCACCGCGCCACCGCTGGCCTGGATACGCAGTCCGTGGCCGGCGACGTCGACCTCGCCCTGCAGTTCAATGAAAATCCCGTCGATTTGGCTGGTCAGGTGGCTCTCGTCCTCAACGCGGTCGAAGAAGGCCATGAACTCGTCGCCGCCGAAACGGCTGATGGTGATGCCTGGTCCGGCGATCGCTGCCAGCCGCTCCGCGACGGCGTAGATCAATCCGTCGCCGACCGGGTGGCCAAGCGTGTCGTTGACGCTCTTGAAGTCGTCGAGGTCGAGCACGGCGAGCCCGCAGAGACGCTCGAGGTCACCGGATGCCATGGCCTCTCCGATCAGCTCGTGAAAATAGGCGCGGTTGGGCAGGCCGGTGAGGCTGTCGTAGCGCGCCATGAAGCGGATCTTGCCTTCTGCCTCGACGCGGGCCGTCACATCCTCGAAGGTGATGACGCCCAGTTCCTGGCTGCCCTCACGCGCCGAGAACTCATAGTGCTGCCCGTTCGCGAGCGAGACGAGAACCTTGCGGTCGCGGCCCTCGCGCAGGGCGCGCGTAAGCTGGGCTTCGATGTAGCGGCAGTCCTTCGGCGCCAGCATGCCGCCGGCAACGCCGCGCATCAGCAGGCCGTGGATCGATCGCCCGAGCAGCGCGTCGGGCGACTTGAGCGACATCAGATGCGCGGCTTCGGCGTTGGCCACCACCACCCGGCCGTCAGGGCCGAGCATGACAAGCCCGTGCGACATGGTGTTCAGCGCCCGATTGAAGCGCTGGGCGAGGCGGTTCGCCTTCTTCTCTTCGGACAAGGCGGCGAAAAGCACCTCCCTGACCACATCGGCGAAGCGTTTGATCGCGAATAGGAAGGGAGCCGACATCAGACCGAGGATCACATGGTAGACATCGCCACGCAGGATAAAGCCCAGCGAGATCGACCACGTCATGGTCATGATGAAGATCATGACCATCCTCGGGGAGCCGTAATTGCGGCCGGCGATCGCCGTGGCGGACGCCAGCGTAACGCAGACAGCGGCGATTTCGGCATAGTTGTCATGCGCCAAGTAGATGCCGGCGAAACAGAAGGCGCCCAGCATGAAACCATGCATGGAGCCGTAGAAAATGTAATCATTTTCGCGGCGGCGCGCCTCCTCCCAATTCCTGGGTGACGGGGCGTGGCGGTATTTTCTGATGTTACGCAGGCGCAGAAATGCGACGATCAGAAATCCGGCGACCACCGCAATGTAGATCGGATCCCTGGTCTTCCAGTAGACCAGGGCGACCAGCAGGGTTTGGGCAAAGAATCCAATCGAAAGCGTCAGGCTGTCGCGGAACAGAGTTTCCACGAACGGAATGTAGACGTCGACCGGGATCTCGTTTTTTCTTTTCGGATTCACGCCTGAGTCCCACCCTGGGGAGCCAAGCTGTGTCACATCAGCCTTAAGAAAGATTTAGAGAGGCGGTTCCGGGCCTCACCATCAGGTCGGCTAACGCCAGGGGAAGCGACCCTTCAGGTAAATAAGACATATCGATCACTCGGCGGCCTGGAGTTCCGGCCGAGCCGCTGTCTTCGCCAGGCGATCGAGCAGCCTCAGGCGCTCGCCGGCGGCCTTTTCGGCGCTGGCCCGCCTGACGTGACCATAGCCGCGAATGAGTGCCGGCACCGAGGCAAGCGCTGCCGCGGCCTCGACCTTGCCTGGCGCCAGCGCGCCGGCGACAAGCTCCAGGTCGGCCTCGTACTGGGCAAGAAGCTGCCGTTCCATGCGCCTTTCGGAGCTGTAGCCGAACACATCAAAGACCGTGCCGCGCAAGCCTTTCATCGCTGCCAGCAGGCGGAATCCCTTCATCATCCAGGGACCGAAGCTCGACTTCCTCGGCTTGCCGTCCTTGCCGCGCCTGGCCATGATCGGCGGCGCGAGATGGAATTCGAGTTTGTCGTAGCTCTGGAACTGCTTGCCCAGTTCAGCGGCAAAGGAGCCATCGGTGTAGAGCCTTGCCACCTCGTACTCGTCCTTGATCGCCATCAGCTTGAACAGGTTCCTCGCGGCGGCCTCGGTCACATCAGTCGAACCGGGCGCCACGCTGGCTTCGGCCTTGCGCAGCACGGCCACTCTGTCGGCATAGCGCTTGCCATAGGCGGCGTTCTGATAGGCGGTGAGGAAGGCGACGCGGCGGGCGATGACGTCATCGAGCGTTTCGGCAACAGCGGTGTTCTGTGCAGCCGTGCCCGGCTGGACGACGCGGGCGCGCACGAAATCCGGCTGGTGGGCGGCGCGGCGGCCCCAGCGGAAGGCTGAGACGTTCATCGCCACCGACTGGCCGTTGAGCTCGATCGCCTTTTCGACTGCCTCGGCAGACAGCGGCAAGCCGCCATGCTGGAAGGCGAAGCCGAGCATGAACATGTTGGCGCCGAGCGAGCTGCCGAACAGCGCGGTGGCGGTGCGGGTGGCATCGAAAAAATGCGCCTTGTCGTCGCCGGCGGCAGTGCGGATCGCCTTTTTCAGCCGCTCGACGGGCAGCGAGAAATCGGCCGACCGGGTAAACTCGCCGGGCATGATCTCCGCGGTGTTGGCGAGGAAGATCGTGTGGCCTTCGCGCACCGCGGCGAGCACCTTTTGGGCGCCCGACACGACGAGGTCGCAGCCAAGCACAAGGTCTGCCTTGCCGGCCGAAACGCGGATGGCATGGATATCGTCCGGGCTGCGCGCGATACGGACATGGGTGAACACCGAGCCGCCCTTCTGGGCAAGGCCGGCCATGTCGATCATGCCGCAGCCCTTGTCTTCGAGATGAGCCGCCATGCCAAGCACCGCGCCGATGGTGACGACGCCGGTGCCGCCGACGCCGTCGATGATCGCCGCCCAGCCTTGGTCGCCGAGCGGGAATTCCGCGGGCGCGGGCACGCCGTCGAGCGGATCGGTGGTGCCTGCCATACCCTCGGCCTTCCTGATCTTGGCGCCATGCACGGTGACGAAGGACGGACAGAAGCCGTTGATGCAGGAGAAATCCTTGTTGCAGCTCGACTGATCGATCTTGCGCTTGCGGCCGAATTCGGTCTCGACCGGCTGGATCGACACACAATTCGACTGCACCCCACAATCGCCGCAGCCTTCGCAGACCAGTTCGTTGATGAAGACGCGCTTGTCGGGATCGGGGAAGGTGCCGCGCTTGCGGCGGCGGCGCTTTTCGGCGGCGCAGGTCTGGTCGTAGATCAGCACGGATGTGCCCCTGACCGCGCGCAATTCGCGCTGCACGAGGTCGAGGTCGTCGCGGTGATGGATGGTGGCGCCGGCGGGGAATTCGACCTTGCCGGTATATTTGGCCGGTTCGTCGGTGACGATGGCGATCCGCCCGACGCCCTCGGCCCGCACCTGCCTGGCAATCATGTCCACGGTCAGGCCACCCTCGTGCGGCTGGCCGCCGGTCATGGCGACGGCGTCGTTGTAGAGGATCTTGTAGGTGATGTTGGCGTCGGTCGACAGCGCGAAGCGGATCGCCAGCGCGCCGGAGTGGTTGTAGGTGCCGTCGCCGAGATTCTGGAAGATGTGGTCGCGCTTCGAGAACGGCGCCTGGCCGACCCATTGCGCGCCCTCACCGCCCATGGCGGTGAAACCTACGGTGTCGCGATCCATCCACAGCGCCATGAAATGGCAGCCGATGCCAGCGGCGGCGAGCGAGCCGTCGGGCACCTTGGTCGAGGAATTGTGCGGACAGCCGGAGCAGAAGAAGGGCGTGCGCGAGGCAATGTCTGTTGTCTCGGCAAGCATCGCCTGGAACTGGCGAAGTTTCGCCACCCGCGCGGCGATCTCGTCCGATGGACCGATCGTCCGCAAGATTCTCTCGCCGAGCGCGATGGCGATGTCGTTGGGATCGAGCGCGCCCTTGGCCGGGAACAGCCCGTCGCCGCGCTCGTCCTTCTTGCCGACGATGACCGGCTGCATGGCGGTGCCGTAAAGGTTCTCGCGCAGTTGCACCTCGATCAGCGAGCGTTTCTCCTCGACGACGACGATGGTGTCGAGGCCGCGAGCGAAGTCGGTGATGTGCTGCAGGTCGAGCGGCCACGGGCAGCCAACCTTGAACAGCCTGATGCCGATGCGGTTGGCGGCGGCTTCGTCGACGCCGATGTCTTCCAGCGCCTGGCGAACGTCGAGATAGCTCTTGCCGACGGTGACGATGCCAAGCTTCGGGCCACTGCCGCCGGAATAGACGATCCGATTCAGCCCGTTGGCGTGGATAAAGGCCGAAGCGGCGGCGCGCTTGTATTCATGCAGTCGCTCCTCCTGGCCGAGCATGTCGATCTCGTTGCGGATGTTGAGGCCGCCGGGCGGCATGTCGAAGTCCGGGACGACGATATCAAGCCGTTCGAGCGCGGCATCGACCGAAGCCGTCGATTCGATGTTGTCCTTGACGCATTTGATCGCCGCCCAGGTGCCGGCGAAGCGCGACATGGCAATGCCATAGAGCCCATAGTCGATGATCTCCTGGACCCCGGCCGGATTGAGGATCGGCACCATGGTGTCGACAAACAGGAACTCGGTCGCGTGCGCGTTGGTCGAGGATTCGGCCATGTGGTCGTCGCCCATCAGGGCGAGCACGCCGCCATGTCTTGACGAGCCGGCAAGATTGGCATGGCGGAAGACGTCGCCGGAGCGGTCGACGCCCGGTCCCTTGCCGTACCAGACCGAAAAGACGCCGTCATGCGTGCCCTCGCCCAGCAATTCGGCCTGCTGCGATCCCCAGCAGGCGGTGGCCGCGAGTTCCTCGTTGAGGCCGGGCTGGAAGACGATGTCCGACTGGGCGACCTGCTTCCTGGCCTTCCAAAGCTGCATGTCGAGGCCGCCGAGCGGCGAGCCGCGATAGCCGGAGACGAAGCCAGCGGTGTTCAGGCCAGCCCGGCGGTCGCGCTCGCGCTGCATCAAAAGCATGCGAATGACCGCCTGCGCGCCGGAAAGGAAGATGCGCTCCTTTCTCAGGTCGAACTTGTCGTCGAGCGCGACATCATGCAGCGTCATCAGGCATTTCCTCTGCGGAGGCCGCAGTTCGAGCGCAGCCAACGTCTGAGTTGGAGGCTGCAGTGTTTCTCCCCTTGCCGGGCAGGTCAAACAAAATCGAAGATGCCAGGCGAAGCGCAACAAACGATCCGGTCCACGCCCGATGCTGTAAGAAACGCTCACCAATTGGTTCGTCAGCGCCAAGAAAATTCCGGCCGCGACCGATACCGGCGATGTTGCGTCAGCCGGCCTTCGAGCAGTCGGGCTTGGGCGCGCCCGGCAGCTTACCGTCCGGATGACCGGCAAGCTCTGGATTGGGCGTATAGAGCTGATCGATGACCAGCGGCCGGTCGGGCAGGACCGATTGGTCCTGAGTCGACATCAGCGTGGTGTCGATCTTCTGGAGGACTGCACCTTGGGTATCCTTGATGCTGATCGATATCGCATAGGGCCTGTCCCTAGCGATGCAGGAAAGCGCCGGACTCTCCAGCGACACCTTGCCGAGCTTCGGCCAGACTTTCTGTTCGATGATCAGCGGCTCGCCGCCTGCCGGATTCTGGAAGCTGGCGACGGCAACCTGTCCTTCCTCCATAGGCTGCAGCGGCCTCAACGTGACGACAAAGGTCGCCCTTGCGAGGCGATAATTGAAGACGACCAGCTTGCCGGAAATCTCGAACAATCTGCCTTCGCCGTCCTTGCCGGTATCTCGGCAGGCGCCGAGCGTTGCCGCTGCCACGAGAAAGGCGCCGACAACGGCCAGGCGCAAGATTTTCCTAGACATTGGCGGTCCCTCTGGCTGCCGTTCGGCGGCGATAGTGGCGACTTGCCTTCTGGCGGTTGCCGCACACCGCCATGTCGCACCAACGGCGGCTGGAATTGCGGCTTCGGTCAAGAAACAACCAGCTGCAATTGGGGCAGATCCTCAGCCTTGCGACGGTGTCCGCCGGCAGCAGCGACAGTGCGGAAACCGCCAGTGCCGCCTCGAAGGCGATGGGCGTCGCCGGATCGCCGAACGGCCGTCCCGGCGCACCGATCTCGGTGCGGCTGTCTGCGAGGCCTTCGGCGCAGGCCTTCAGGAAGCCAGGCAGATCGCCTGTGGTGACCGCGCCCCTCGACACTGCACGACGAAACAGCCGGTCGGTCGTCTCGCGGATCGCCAGCACGACCGGCGCGATCCTGTCCGGGAACGGCGCTTCGAGCCGCCTGCCGCCAAGCTCGGCGGCGCGAAAGACGCTCGCCGCGTCGGCGAAACGGGCGATCTCCGCCGGATCTTTGAACCGGTCGAAGGTTTTCCGGGGATCGCCGCGCAGCACGACGGTGTTCGCCGTATCGAGCGCAAGAAGGCCGCCAGTGAAGCGGTGCGGGGTCCAGGAAACCGTCATGGGCGCCATTTCTAACCGATAAGCTGCATTTGACAAGTTAGATTGCCGATGCAAATCTGCTCCGCACGGACGCGGTTCTCCGCGATCCAAGGACATTGGCATGCTCTATTTCTTCCAGCAGGTGCTGAACGGGCTGCATTCCGGCGCGCTCTATGCCCTGCTCGCCTTCGGCTATGTGCTGACCAACGGCATCCTGCACCGGACGAACCTCGCCTATGGGGCGCTGTTCGCCTTTTGCGGACAGACGATGATCCTAACCGCGGCCTTCGGCTATCAGGCCCTGTGGCTGACCCTGTTCGCGGCCGTCGCGCTCGGTATTGTCGCGGCGTTCCTGTATGCGGGGCTGATCAGCCATGTCCTGTCGCGCAGCATCTTCGAGCCGCTGGCCGACCGCACGCCCAATGCGATCGTGGTGACGACGCTGGGCATATTGCTGCTGCTGTCGGAGGCAAGCCGCATCGCCGCTGACACGCATGATCTGTGGCTGCCGCCAATGCTGGCCCAGCCCATCATTTTTGCGAACGGGGCCAACTTCAATGCCACCCTGACGCTTATCCAATTGCTCGACTGCGGGATCGTCGTGGCAACCATTGTGCTCGCCTCCTGGGCGTTCGCCCGCTCGAGCTTCGGCCGGCGCTGGCGCGCCGTGTCCGACGACCCCAAAGCCGCCGCCATGTGCGGCGTCGACGTGCGCGCGGTGTTTCGGCACGCGGTGCTCGCCGGCGGCCTTTGCGCGGCGCTGGCCGGTGTCCTCGCCGGCCTCTACTATGGCAACATCAGCTTCGGCTCCGGCCTGGTCTACGGGCTGAAAATCCTGTTCGTGACGGCGGTGGGCGGCTATCTCTCGCCGTTGCGGGCAGCACTTGGCGCTGCCGCTTTCGGCATGGCCGAATCGCTGTGGGCCGGCTATTTTCCGGTCGAGTGGCGCGACGCCTGGATGTATCTGTTCCTCGTCGCCATGCTGGTGCTGATCGGCGCCGGGCGAGACCAGAGCAAGATCGTCTGACTGCGCCAACCTGGGTAGCGCTGGCCGCAGACGCCACTTTGATTTTTGCGCATGATCCCTCCCGCGGCTGTTTCGCCCCTTCCCCATGCCACAAGATTGTTTTACTCGGTCTGCCCTGTGTTGACCCGCCGGTCCACGCACGGCATACCGTTGGGCCACATCGAAGCCGCGGAAAACAAGCGGGAATCGGCGCGGCGCTAATACTTTGAGTCACGCATCGTGCTTTCCGAAAATCGACACCGATTTTCGGGCCGAAGCGTAAAGGGAGGAATGTATGGCAGGGCTTCTCACTCTATCCAGAACGATTGACCGTGTGAACGAGTTCATCGGCAAATGGGTGTCGTGGCTGATCCTGCTGGCAATCCTGGTCAGTGCCGCCAATGCAGTCATCCGAAAGACGTTCGACATGTCGTCGAACGCGTGGCTGGAATTGCAGTGGTATTTGTTCGGCGCCGCCTTCATGCTGGCCGCTGCCTACACGCTTAAGCAGAACGACCATATCCGCATTGACATCGTCTACGGCATGTTCTCGCGCCGCGTGCAGCACTGGATCGACCTTTTCGGCCATGTCTTCTTCCTGATGCCGTTCGTGACGCTGATGGTGATCTATTTCGTCCCCTATGTGTCACTGTCGTTTCACAGCGGCGAAATGTCGAACAATTCCGGCGGGCTGATCATCTGGCCGGCGAAGGCGATCCTGCTGGCCGGCTTTTTCCTGCTCGCGCTGCAGGGCATCTCGGAGATCATCAAGAAGATCGCCATCATGCGCGGCGACATGGACGATCCCACACCGTTCATATCGGTGCATGAACAGGCCGAGCTCGAAGCGAAGGCGCTCGCCGAAGAGGTGCGCTCGTGATCGAGTTCATCGCCCAGAACATGGCGCCGATCATGTTCGCCTCGCTGGTCATCTTCCTGCTGATCGGCTACCCGGTCGCCTTCTCACTCGCCGCCAACGGCCTGCTGTTCTTCTTCATCGGTGTTGTGCTGTCGCCCTATTCGGGCGGATCGATCAATCTCGCCTGGCCGCTGCTGCACGCGCTGCCGGATAATTTCTACGGCAGCCGGGTAATGTCGAACGACACGCTGCTGGCCATCCCGTTCTTCACTTTCATGGGCATCGTGCTCGAACGATCGGGCATGGCCGAGGACCTTCTCGACACGATCGGCCAATTGTTCGGACCGATCCGCGGTGGCCTCGCCTATGCCGTGATCTTCGTCGGCGCGCTGCTTGCCGCAACCACGGGCGTGGTGGCCGCCTCCGTCATCGCCATGGGCCTGATCTCGCTGCCGATCATGCTGCGCTACGGCTATGACCGCCGAGTGGCGTCCGGCGTCATTGCCGCGTCGGGCACGCTCGCCCAGATCATTCCGCCGTCGCTGGTGCTGATCGTTCTGGCCGACCAGCTCGGTCGCTCGGTCGGCGACATGTATGCGGGTGCGCTGATCCCGGGGATGGTTCTGACCGGCCTTTACACGACGTATATCGTGATCATGTCGATCGTCAGGCCGAACTCGATGCCGGCCCTGCCGCTGGAGGCCCGCACCCTCGGCCACGGTGTCCTGTCGCTGCTGGTCGCGGTGCTGGCGGCAGTCGTGGTTTCCTACGCGGCCTATCGCTATCTGGCGCCCTCGCAGGGCCAAAACGCCGACATCCTCGGCGCCACCATCGGCGTGATCCTCATCTATGTCGTGGCAATCGCCGACCAGCGCCTGAAGATCAACATGATGTCGCGGCTGGCGCAGCAGGTGATCATCGTGCTGATCCCGCCACTGGCGCTCATCTTCCTGGTGTTGGGCACCATCTTCCTCGGCATCGCGACGCCGACCGAAGGCGGCGCCATGGGCGCTGTCGGCGCGCTGATCATGGCGGCGATGAAGGGGCGGCTGTCGCTGGACGTGATCAAGCAGGCGCTGGCGTCGACGACGCGGCTATCCTCCTTCGTGCTGTTCATCCTGATCGGCGCGCGCGTGTTCTCGCTCACTTTCTACGGCGTCAACGGCCATATCTGGGTCGAACACCTCCTGACATCGCTGCCGGGCGGCGAGATCGGCTTCCTGATCGGCGTCAACATCCTCGTCTTCCTGCTCGCCTTCTTCCTCGATTTCTTCGAGCTCGCCTTCATCATCGTGCCGCTCTTGGCGCCGGCCGCCGACAAGCTCGGTATCGACCTGATCTGGTTCGGCGTGCTGCTCGGCGTCAACATGCAGACCAGCTTCATGCACCCGCCATTCGGCTTCGCGCTGTTCTACCTGCGTTCGGTCGCCGCCCGGGTGCCCTATCTCGATCGCCTCACCGGCAAAAAGATCGCGCCGGTAACCACCGGCCAGATCTATTGGGGGGCGGTGCCCTTCGTTTGCATCCAGGTGATCATGATCGGCTTGACCATCGCCTTCCCGCAAATGGTGATGCACTACAAGGGCACGGCAGCGGACCCGGGCACGATCGACTACCAGGTGCCGGAAACGCCGAGCCTGTCGCCGCTCGGCGTTCCGCCTGCGGATGGCGGCACGGCGCCGACTGCGCCTGCACCGGATCTGTCGCAGCCGCCGAGTTTCGGTGAAACGCCGGCTGCCAAGCCAACAGCGCCAGCGCCCGATCTGTCGCAACCACCGAGTTTCAATTGACGCCGGAGGCTCTACAGACATGAAAGCGGTGCGGCTGGAGGGCGTCGGCAGCATCGCCCTTCGGGAGGTCGACAAGCCCGTAGCCGGGTCGGACGATCTCCTGGTGCGGATCGAGGCATGCGGCGTCTGCGGCACTGACCGGCATCTTTTCCATGGCGAATTTCCCTATGCGCCGCCGGTGACGCTCGGACATGAATTCTCCGGGATCGTCGAGGCGATTGGAACCGCCGTGTCCGGCTTTTCGGTCGGCGATCGCGTCACCGGCGACCCCAACATCGCCTGCGGGCGCTGTCCGCACTGCCACGCCGGTCGCGTAAATCTTTGCCAAAATCTGGTTGCCATCGGCATCCGCCGCGACGGCGGCTTCGCCGAATATGTCGTGCTGCCTCACAAGCAGGCCTTCTTCCTCCCGGAAGACCTGAAGCCGACGCATGGCGCGTTCTGCGAGCCGCTTGGCTGCTGCCTGCATGGCGTGGACCTGGCGCAGATCCGACCCGGCTCCTCGGTCGCCGTGCTTGGCGGCGGCGTGATCGGCCTGCTCACCGCGCAACTGGCGAGGCTTGCCGGCGCGACGACAATCATCCTGTCGACGCGCCAGGCCTCGCGGCGTGCCCTTGCAGAAGAATTGGGCGCAACAGCGACGGTCGATCCAACCGCTTGCGACATCATCGACACGGTCGTCGGTCCGTCGGGCCTCCTGCCGGGTGGCGTCGATGTGGTGTTCGAATGTGCCGGCGTAAGGGACACGGTCGAGCAATCGATGCGGCTCGCCAGGGCCGGTGGCACGGTTGTCGTCGTCGGCGTGATGCCTCAAGGCATGAAGGCCGAATTCGAGCCTTTCGACCTGTTGTTCCGGGAATTGAGGGTGCTGGGCTCGTTCCTCAATCCGTTTACGCATCGCCGGGCTGCCGATCTCATCGCCTCGGGTGCGATCGAGATCGACAAGCTCATCTCCCGCCAGGTGACGCTTGAGGAGGCGGCTGCGGTGATCGCCAATCCGCCTGCGCCAGGCGAGGTCAAGGTGCTGGTGGTGCCGCGCTGATCAGCAAATCAACGCGCTTCGGCGCCACGCGTCCGAAGAACGCGTGGCGCCGAACTGTGGTCAGAGTTTGGCGGAGCGCTGCTGGACCATCATGAAGGTGTCGTAATTGTACTCGGCCACCTGCGCCCAGAGATAGTGCTCCTTTCGGAACGCCTTGATCGAGTCCCATATCTTCTTGAACGGCGCGTTTGAGGCTTCCATCTCGGCATAGACCTCGTTTGCCTTTTCGAAGCAGGCTGCCAGGATTTCCGGGCTGAACGGACGCAATTTGGCGCCCGCTGACACCAGCCGCCTGACGGCCGCCGGATTCAGAAAGTCGTATTTCTGCAGCATGTTGGCGTCGGCGGCCTGCGCGGCGGTGCGCACCAGCGCCTTGTAGGCCGGCGAAAGCTCCTCGTATTTTGCCTTGTTGAACATCAGATGGACGGTCGGCCCGCCTTCCCACCAGCCAGGATAATAATAATTGGGAGCGACCTTGTAGAAGCCGAGCTTCTCATCGTCATAAGGGCCGACCCATTCGGCGGCGTCGATGGTGCCTTTTTCCAGCGCAGGATAGATGTCGCCGCCGGCGATCTGCTGCGGCACGACGCCGAGCCTTTGCACCACTTTGCCGGCAAAGCCACCGATGCGCATCTTGAGGCCGGAAAGGTCGGCGACGGTGTTGATTTCCTTGCGGAACCAGCCGCCCATCTGCACGCCGGTATTGCCACCGGGCAAGCCAAAAAGGCCCTGCGTGGCGAGAAACTCGTTGAACAGGTCGATGCCGCCGCCGTGGTAGTGCCAGGCATTGATGCCGCGCGCGTTGAGCGAGAACGGAACCGCGGCACCCAAAGCCCAGGTCGGGTCCTTGCCCCAATAATAATATGCCACCGTATGGCAGGCCTCGACGGTGCCGGCGGTGGTGGCATCCGCGACCTGCAGGCCGGGCACCAGTTCACCGGCAGCGAAGACCTGCACCTGGAAGTTGCCGTCGGTCGCCTCCGAGAGCATCCTGGAAAAGACCTCGGCGCCACCATAGATCGTATCGAGGGACTTCGGGAAGGAGGACGCAAGGCGCCATGTCACTTTCGGGTTGGTTTGGGCGATAGCCGGCGCGGCAAGCGCCGCCGTAGCCGCCGCAGCGCCGACACCGGTCACGCCGGCCTTGCGGATGAATGATCGACGATCCATGAAGTCCTCCCTATTGGATCAACAGACCGACGTTCGGGAGATGCTCTGTGCCCCGGATCGGCTTCGCGGCAAACAATACACGGGCAAGAAGTCGAGTCCAGCCATGGGAGCCGGTTTTGCCGGCGGCGTTTTCGCGAAATACACGGGCGCGAACACGCCTCCTGCAACTTAAGTCTAACGCCCTTTCCGTGGCCCATGCGAGATGCCGAACTTGTCATGGCAAAGCGCCGTCGGATCGCCTATTTTAAAGGCAGAACATATCCTTGCACCGAATGGACCAGGATCAAAAATGCAGCAGCCGCTTGTCGCCATATCGACCGACGTCCGCCAGTTCGACAACTACACCTGGCATGCCGCGCCGCAGCAGTATCTGGAGGCGGCGCTTTCGGCGGCCGGCGTGTTCCCGGTGCTGGTGCCGTCCTTCGGCGACCGGCTCGATTTCGATGAACTCCTGTCATCGGTCGACGGCGTCATGATCACCGGCTCGAAGTCCAATGTGCATCCCTCGCACTATGGCGGCGATGCCAGCGAGGCCAACGGCCCCTACGATCCGGCCCGCGACGCCACGACGCTGCCGCTGATCCGCAAGGCAGTGGAGCGCGGCGTGCCGCTGCTCGCCATCTGCCGCGGCATCCAGGAGATGAATGTGGCGCTGGGCGGCACGCTGGCCGCAGAAATCCAGGAGCGCGAGGGGTCGCTGGACCATCGCGCACCGGCGAGCGACAATCAGGACGAACGCTTCGCCATCCGCCAGACCATTTCGATCAAGCCCGGAAGCTGCCTCGCCGGCGTGTTCGGGGCAGGCGACATCATGGTCAATTCGGTGCACCGCCAGGCCATCGACCGGCTCGGCCCGAAGCTGCAGATAGAGGCGGTCGCCAGCGACGGCACGGTCGAGGCGGTTTCGGTGCGCGACGCCCGCGCGTTCGCCGTCGGCGTCCAGTGGCATCCCGAATACTGGGTCAAGTCGGACAGCGTCTCAGCAAGGATATTCCGCGCCTTTGGCGACGCGGTGCGCCTGCACGCCGCGGCGAAATCTGGCGCACGGGCCGCCGCGGAATAGTTCAGCCGTCGAACGTCAACGTCAATCGCTGCTGGCCGCCAGCGACAGCAGCGGCAGGGCTGGTTCGTAGGATTCATAACCGTCGCCGTCGGCGACGCCGAAAGTGACGATCGGGTCGATGCCGTTCGCGCTGAAGGTGACCGTGCCGTCATCCTGCTCGCGCCAGAATTTCGCGCGCTCGATGCCGGGCAAGACCCGGTGGCAATTCTCAGTGACCGTCAACAGCGACAGGCCATGCGCAACCTCAGTGCCGCGCTTGACCGCGCAGGACGCTTCGTCGCCATTGGCCACCAGCCTGTAGTCGCCGGGTGACTGCGCCGACTCATCGGCTGTGCGGCCTTCGCCTGCGCCGCTGTAAAACAGCTGAACGCTGCCGAACAGCGCGACCACCGCTATCAATGCAGCAAGTGCTTTCATCTGCGTTCTCCGGGTGTTTGGCGATAGATAAAGAATGATGTCAAAGTGTTAAGCCGTCGTTAATCGTTAACAAATAGGAAAGCATGCCGCTCAGCTGCGCGCCTTGAGCTTTTCCGTTTCCGGCACCGGCGTCAACGCCCTCCCTTTCGAAAACCAGGAAATCAGATTGTCGACGCACAGATCGGCCATGGCGCGGCGGGTATGTTCCGAAGCCGAGCCGACATGCGGCAAAAGTGAAGTGTTGGGGGCGGCGAGCAGCGCCGGCGGCACGTTCGGCTCGTCGGCGAAGACATCGAGCCCGGCAGCGGCGATGGTGTCGCCGGCAAGCGCCGCGGCAAGTGCTGCCTCGTCGACCGTGCTGCCGCGACCGATGTTGACGAAGACGCCATTCGGGCCGAGCGCCGACAGGATCTCGGCGTTGACCGCCTTTTCCGTCGAGGCGCCGCCGGGCGCCGCCGAGATCAGCGTATCGACCGCCTCGGCAAGGCCTTTCAGCGTGCCGTGGTATTCGTAGAGCAAACCTTCGACCTGGCGCCGGTTGTGATAGGCGATCGGCAACCCAAAGGCCTCCAGCCGGCGCGCAATGGCGAGACCGATGCGGCCCATGCCGAAAATACCGACACGACGGCCGCGCAAGGTCAGCCGACTTAGCGGATAGTTGCCATTGCGTGCCCAACTGCCGTCGCGCAGCCAGGTTTCGGCGCGCGGCAGCTCACGGACGGTGTTGATCAAAAGCCCGATCGCCGTATCGGCGACCTCCTCGGTCAGCACATCCGGCGTGTTGGTGACCATGACGCCGCGCTGCGCTGCGTGACGGGCATCGACCGAATCATAGCCGACGCCGAAATTGGCGATGATCTCGAGATTCGGCAGCGCGTCGATGAGGGCTGCGTTGATCCCGCCAAAGGCGGCAATGCCGCGCACCGTCCGGCGCATCTCGTCGGTGACCAGCGACGCATCCGGCCGTTCGATCCAGGCGCGGCTGAACGTCCGGTCGATGCGGCCTACCGCGTGGTCGTTGAATTGGCCCGGCACCAGAATGGCGACTGCTTGCTGCTGTTCGGCTTTTGTCATGCACGTTCCACTGGTTTGCCGGTCGACTGGCGCACATGCAGTTCCGGCTTGATCAGTTCCTGCGACGGCCGCACCATCTGACCATTGAGCTTGTCGAGCAGCGCGCTAGCGGCGCGGCGGCCGACTTCACGCTGGCCATTCCACACGGTGGTCAGCGCCGGCGTCGCGATCGCCGCTTCCTCGAGATCGTCATAGCCGGTCACGGATATGTCAATGCCCGGCACCAGCCCGGCGCGTGCAATGCCGTTCATCAGGCCGATGGCGACGAGGTCGTTCCAGCAGCAGGCCGCGGTCGGCTTGTCCTTCAGCGCCAGGAACTGCCCGGCGGCCTCGAAGCCAGCCTGTTTGGTGCGCGGGCCGGGAATGCGCCAGGACGGCCTGACCTCCAGCCCTGCCGCCTCCATGGCGTTGAGATAGCCCTGGTAGCGGTCGCGGCCGGTCGAGGTCTGGTCGGTGCCGCCGATCATGGCGATGCGTTTATGGCCGAGCGAGATCAGATGGTTGGTGGCTAGCCCGGTGCCATAGGCATCGTCGCCACGAAACACCGGCACGTCAGCGCCTTCGACGGTGCGTGCGATCAGCACCGCCGGCAGGCCGTTTTCCTCGGCCATGAAGATGTCTTCGGGCGGCGTGCCGATGGCCGGCGACATGATGACGCCGTCGGCGCCAAGCTGCAGAAGCGTGTCTATGAAGGTGCGCTGCTTTTCGAGCTGGTCGTAATGGTTCGACAGGATGAAGGTCTGCCGGCTGCGGTCGAGCTCGCTTTCGATCGAGCGCAGGATCTCGGCGAAAAAGGGATTCATGATGTCGTGGACGACGACGCCGACGATGCCCGAACGCGAGGTGCGCAGGCTGGCGGCGCGGCGATTGTAGATATAGCCGATGGCGCGGGCATGTTCCTTGATGCGGTCGCGGGTGATTCCAGCAACCAGCGGGCTGTCGCGCAGGGCCAGCGACACCGTGGCCGTGGACACACCGAGCGCATCCGCGATCGTCGAAAGCTTGATCTTCTGTGCCAGCGCCTTGCGCTCCCCCGACGATCCAGAGCTGATCCATGATCTCCAGCGAAACCGGATGCCCGTTTTCGGGATCATGGTCTAAACAGTTTAAACGCGGCCTTATGCCACCCTTCCGAAACAAATCAAAGTTTTTTTGCCAGCGCCTCCATCTCGACATCGAGGGCAGCGCGGTTGCGAACGCAAAGCCGGTGCTTGCGATGAACGATGAAAGCCGCTGGCGACGATGACGAGTACCTAGGACATCAAGCATCAACAGGATGAACCAGTGTCGCTATGCATCAGGGATGCATGCGGGCACCCTTGGTGATCTTGTCGACAAGCTTCTTTTCGGCGCGCAGCGCGATGCCGACGACCTTGGCGTCGTCGGGTGCGAATTTGGCAAAGACGGCGCGGTTCGCCGCGTCGTGGCCGGTCGAAAACATTTCGTCGACGTAGAGCGAGGTCTGCACACCGCGCTCCAGCGCCCGCCGATGGATCGCAGTGAGCGTCGAGCGTTCGGCCGAAAGCACGATGATCGGCTGGACCGAGAGCGGATTGTAGATATTGCCGGCGCGGTCGCGATAGGGTTCGCCGATGATGTCGCTATACTGCGCGACGATGCCGCTGGTCAGGAACGCGGTGACGTTGAGCTTTTGCCAGACGGGAAGGTCGTCCTGCAGCACGATTGCAAATTTCGTGTCGAACATGAGACAATTGCCATTCGAGGTTTGTGAATGAATCGATGTCACACGGTCTAGATGGCGAGGCCTTTCAGGGTCTTGGACGTTTGTGCGTTGACGCGGCTGAAAACTGCGTCATCTCGGCGCCCGATTGCGTCGGAATGGAGCGTATCGAGGCCCGGTTCCATGGCTGCGCCTTCGATCTCCATCGTCACGATACCTACGCCATCGGCGTGACGCTGCATGGCGTCCAGACTTTCCGGTATCGCGGCGCGACGCATCACAGCCTGCCCGGTCAGATTATCGTGCTCCATCCCGACGAATTGCACGATGGCGGCGCCGGCACTGAAGACGGTTTGCGTTACAGGATACTTTATCTGGAGCCATCCATCGTGCTGGACTGCCTCGATCAGACAGGCGCATCGCTGCCTTTCGTCAGGAATGCCGTGGTGACGGATCCTGTTTTCCGCACGCGGCTGCTTTCGGCGCTGGGGCCGTTGGACCAGAAGCTGGACGATCTGTTTGTCGCCGACTTCGTTGCGCAATTGATGCAAAGCCTGGCACGGCATTCAGGTCGGCCGGCGAAACCGATCCCAAGGACAGCGTGGCGGGCTGCCAGCCTGGCACGCGACTATCTGGAAGAAAATGTTTTCCGTACCGTCCGTTCCGAGGAGCTGGAGGCGATCACCGGGCTCGATCGCTACGCCCTATCGCGGCATTTCCGTGCCGCTTTCTCCACCAGTCCGCACCGCTTTCTCTTGATGCGCCGGCTTCAACGAGCACGCCGCATGATAGAGGCGAGCGAGTCATTGGCGCAGATCGCAATAGCGGCCGGTTTCAACGACCAGAGTCATTTCAGCAGGCACTTCAAGAAGGCGTTCGGTGTCACGCCGGGCCGCTGGTCGGCATTGGTGCATGGATCGTCAGCAGCCGCTGCCTGATGGCGTCAGCCGCGGATCATTCGTCGGCGTCGATCTCGTCATCGACGAGAACCATCTCTCCGTTCGAGAGGTTCGCCTCAACGCGGGCGAGCAGCTTGAACAGCGCCTTCTGGTCCTTTTTATCGAGGCCCTTCAGCGCCTGCTTCTCGGTCTTCTTCACCGATTTCTCGATGGCATGAATGATTTCGCGGCCAGTGTCGGTCAGAAAGATATGGGCCTGGCGGGCATCGGCGGAAGAAGCGCGTTTTTCCAGAAAGCCTTGCGCCTGCAGCCGGTTGATGGTCTTGGTGATGGTCGGCGGGCGAACACCGAGGCGACCGGCAAGATTGCCGGGCGTCTGCCCGTCCTCACGGTCGAGCGCCAGCATGATCTGGTCCTGGCCGGCATAGAAGCCGTGCGCCAAAAGCCGCGCGGCGAGTGCCGTGCGCGCCAGCCGCGCCGCCGAATGCAGCCGGCTCATTGTCGCAGTCTTGTCCGCCTTGGCCATGGCTATCCCTCTTCGGCCGAACCGGTGTGGACAGCATAGAGGCAGCCGCCCGGTTGGCAATGGACGATCAAAAAAGATCCGGCTTTGCAAAACAGCTTTGCCGGCAAGCAATGCGGTGTCCGCCGAGGCTAATGCCAGATGTTTATTTCAGTTAGATGACAAACGACTTTTCAGCGCAGGTGGTCGCGTTCGGCAGGGACGCCACACACCCGGTGCGGGACTCAATCAGCTCTCACCGCGACGATCATCAAGGCCTGGTAGGCGTCCGCCATCTCGCGCAGCGCCGCCTGCGAAAGCGGCCCGGCGCGCCGCGCGATACCGTCCCTGGCGTTCGACGTATCCCGCTTGCCGGACCGGTCGGTGTAGGGCGCGACAGTGGTGAATATCTGTTCGCTCAGGCCGTCGGGGAAAAACAGCTGGCCGGTCATCACCGAATTGTCGTTGGGGAAGACTTTGAAATGGATGTGGGTGGTGCGGCCGCGATACCAGCCGGGATAGATGGTGGCGAACGAGACGATGCCGCTGTCATCGGTCTTTTGCCAACCGCGCAGAAAACTCTGGCCTGACGTATCGACATCCTGGCCGTCGCCTTGTCCCGGATAGCCTGAATAATGGCCTTGCGCGTCGCAATGCCAGATATCGACCCGCGCGCCGGCAAGCGGCCGGCAGCCTGCGTCGATGACCTGCAGCCGCAGATTGAGGGCAATGCCCGCTTTGCCTTCGGTGATATCGGCGCGTTCGAGCTTCGGGTCGAAATAGAACGGGCCCTCGGTCGCTTCCGGTGTGATCGCGCAGACGCCGGCGCCGCTATCGAACAGGGCAAGCCCGGCATAGGGCGAGGCCTGCTGCGCCAGCGCGATGCCCGGCAGAAAGACACCGCCGCCCGCGCTAATGGCAATGAGGCCAAGCGCCTGGCGCCGGCTCAACGGCAAGGAGGACGGTTTGTCGGACATCCGGCGCCTCTTTTTGGTTTCTGTCGAGCAAGCTGGCTTGGTCTTATCTAGTCAGTGAGGCCAGCCAACGCCAATGAAAACCCGGCATGTTGGGAAAACCCGGCAATGTTGGCGACCTGTTTGGCCCATCGGTTGCCACGTGCAAAAGCATGGCGTGCATCCTATATGGAGCCAACAATCCTTTTCGAGGCCCAACATGAGCGATGCACAGACGATACAAATCCCCGTAACCGTTCTCACCGGCTATCTTGGCGCCGGCAAGACGACGCTGCTAAACCGCATCCTTTCGGAAAGCCACGGCAAGCGCTACGCCGTCATCGTCAATGAGTTCGGTGAGATCGGCATCGACAACGAGTTGATCGTGGAATCCGACGAGGAAATCTACGAGATGAACAATGGTTGCGTCTGCTGCACGGTGCGCGGTGACCTGATCCGCGTCGTCGAGGGCTTGATGCGACGTCCAGGCCGCTTCGACGCCATCGTGATCGAGACGACCGGCCTCGCCGATCCGGTGCCGGTGGCGCAGACCTTCTTCATGGACGACGACGTGCGCTCCAAGACCAGGCTCGACGCGGTGGTGGCGCTGGTCGACGCCAAGCACCTGCCGTTGCGGCTGAAGGATTCCCGCGAAGCCGAGGACCAGATCGCCTTTGCCGATGTCGTCGTGCTCAACAAGACCGATCTCGTCACGCCGGAGGAACTGAGCAAGGTCGAGGCGACGATCCGCGCGATCAACCCGGCGGCCCGGATCCATCGCACCACGCGCGCCGGCGTGGCGCTGTCTGAGGTGCTCGACCGCGGCGCCTTCGACCTTTCCCGGGCGCTGGAGAACGATCCGCATTTCCTCGAGGCGCGTGACGACCACGACCATCATGACCATGACCATGACCATGATCATCACGATCATGACGGGCATCACCATGATCACGCGCACCCGTCCGATATCCATGACGTGACGGTGCAGTCGGTGTCTCTGCGGGGCGGCGAGATGGACCCGAAAAAATTCTTCCCCTGGATCGAGAAGATCACCCAGATGGAAGGCCCTAACATCCTGCGTCTGAAAGGGATCATCGCGCTTAAAGGCGATGACGAGCGCTACGTCATTCAGGGCGTGCACATGATCATCGAGGGCGACCACCAGCGCGCCTGGAAGGACGGCGAGAAGCACGAGAGCCGGCTGGTCTTCATCGGCCGCGAACTCGACGCCGAGCGGCTGAAGAAGAGTTTTGATGCCTGCCAGGCCGCTTGATTTTCAGGCTCTATAACGCTAGCGCTGCACCTTCTTTCCTTCTCCCCTTGTGGGAGAAGGTGGGCGAGCGAAGCTCGGTCGGATGAGGGGTGTTCCAGCTTGGCAACGACGGCACTCCGTCCAGCACCCCTCAACCGTCTTGGCGCTGCGCGCCAATCCACCTTCTCCCACAAGGGGAGAAGGAGAGCTGCCACTTACCCGCGCTGGCGGCTCCCGCGCGGAGGTAGACGACCAGCCGAAATCTCGAATGGAATCTCCCATGCCCACCGTCGCCCCGCTTGATCTCCAGGGACATTGCATCGCCGCCGTTTTCCTTGGCGACGTGCCGCATTTCGCACTGGCCGACGGTACAATCCATCGGCTGGACCATGGCCACAAGACGGCGCAGGCCAATGACGGGCTTCTCGCCGCCTTCCACGATGCGGCCAACGACCGGCTGATCACCGGCGGCGAGGACGGCAGGATTTTTTCCGTTACCGCCGGCGGCAATGCGGCAGAATTGGCAAGCGCCGGGAAGAAATGGATCACCAGCGTTGCCGCCGGACCACAGGGCGCCATCGCCTATGCCTCGGGCAAGATCGCCTTCGTGCGTTTCTCCGACGGCAAGACCAAGGAATTCATGCATCCGCGTTCGGTCGAGGGGCTGGCGTTCTCGCCCAAGGGGATGCGCTTCGGCGTCGCCCGCTACAATGGCGCGACGCTGCATTTCCCGGCGGCGAACGGCAAGCCGGTCGAGCTGGAATGGGCCGGCGCCCATACCGGCATCACCTTCTCGCCGGATGGCGCCTTCCTCGTCACCACCATGCAGGAGAACGCGCTGCATGGCTGGAAGCTCGCCGATGGCAAGCACATGCGGATGAGCGGCTATCCCGGTAAAGTCAAAAGCCTGTCATGGGCGCCCAAGGGAAAATGGCTGGCCAGTTCCGGAGCCCCGGCGGCGATCGTCTGGCCGTTTTCGGGCAAGGACGGGCCGATGGGCAAGGCGCCGCTGGAACTCGGCACGCGCGGCAACGCCATGGTGACCTCGGTCGCCTGCCATCCGAGCCAGGATGTCGTCGCCGTCGGCTATGACGACGGCATGGTGATGGCGGTGCGTTTCGCGGACGCCAAGGAGGTGCTTCTGCGCCGACCGGGCAAGGGCGCCATTACCTCGATGATGTGGGACAAGGAGGAACGCCGCGTCGCCTTCGGCAGCGCCGCCGGCGACTGCGGCGTGATTGATATTTCGGTCTAGCTAGGGGAGTAGGGGAGTAAGGGAGTAAGGGAGTAAGACACCTATTCCCCAACTGCCCTATTCCCCAACTGCCCTATTCCCCAACTGCCCTATTCCCCTATTCCCCTACTCCCCTATTCCCCTATTGAGAGGGCTCTTCATGCATCCGATCGGTGGCATCAGCACTGCTCGCATCGCGGATCTGCGCGAGACCGAGGCCGAAGCCTTCCGCAAGGCAAGGCCGAAATCGGCAGCCAAGGTCGGCAACGGCCTGCCGGGTTTCTTCGGCGGCGTGCCGATGCACTGGATGAACGACTGGCCGACGCCGTTCCCGATAATGGTCGACAGCGCCAGAGGCGCCACTATCACTGACATCGACGGCAATCGGCTGGATGATTTCTGCCTCGGCGACACCGGCTCGATGTTCGGCCACTCGCCGCCGCCGGTCGCCCACGCCATCCGTAGGCAGGCCGGACGCGGCCTGACCTACATGCTGCCTTCGGAAGATGCACTCGCCATCGGCCCGCTGCTGCAACAGCACTTCGGCCTGCCGTTCTGGCAGATTGCGACAACGGCGACCGATGCCAATCGCTTCGCGCTGCGCGTCGCTCGCGCCATCACCGGCCGGGGCAAGATCCTGGTCTTCAACGGCTGCTATCACGGCTCGGTCGACGAGACGATGGTGCGCCTGGTCGACGGCAGACCGGCCAACCGACCAGGACTGGCCGGCGAATTCCGCGACCTGACCGGGGCGGCCGATGTCGTCGAGTTCAACGATGTGCCGGCGCTTGAGACAGCACTCCGGGACCAGCAAATCGCCTGTGTCGTCACCGAGCCGGTGCTGACCAATTCCTGCATGGTGCTGCCCGATCCCGGCTTCCACAACGCGCTGCGGCGTCTCACCCGCGCCGCTGGCACCCTGCTTCTGATCGACGAGACGCACACGATCTCGACCGGTCCCGGTGGCTACACCAGGAAACACGGCCTGGAGCCGGACCTGTTCGTGCTCGGCAAGCCAATCGCCGGCGGCGTGCCAGCCAGCGTCTGGGGCATGAGCGATGGCGTCGCCACCCGCTATGCCGACTATGTCAGGACCAAGGAACCAGGCTATTCCGGCATGGGTACGACGCTCTCGGCCAATCCGCTGCAGTTCGCAGCGATGCGCGCCACGCTCGAAGAGGTGATGACCGACGAGAACTATAGCCATATGGACCATCTGGCGCGGCGGCTCGACGCCGGGCTGACTGCCGTCATCGACCGTTACCGCCTGCCTTGGCATGTTGCCCGAGTCGGCGCCCGCGTCGAGTTCATCTGCGCACCCGGCCCGCTGAGGAATGGCGGCGAGGCGGAAGCAGCGCACGCACCGGCACTCGAAGCGGCTGTGCATGTCGCGCTGGTCAATCGCGGCGTGCTGATCGCGCCGTTCCACAACATGATGCTGATCTCGCCGGCGACCAGCGCTGCCCAGGTGAACCGCCTGATCACCGCCTTTGGCGCGGTTGCGGCAAGGCTCGCGGCATGAGACAAGCTTGCACATGAGAGAAGCGCACAAGCAAACTTTGAACGCCATCATCGCCTCCCCTTCGGGCTCGACGCCCGCCGAGGCGCAAGCCTTTCTCGACGCCCATCCCGAGATCGAAGCGTTCGACATCGTGCTGACCGATGCCAATGGCGTCGGGCGTGGCAAGATCGTGCGCCGGCACGAGTTGATGAGCATCTTCGAGGGCGGCAGGCACATGCCGATCTCGATCCTCGGCCTCGACATCACCGGCGAGGACGTGCACGAGACCGGACTGATCTGGACCACGGGCGACGGCGACCTGCGGGCATGGCCGATCCCCGGCACGCTGGTGCCGCTGTTCGGCACACAGCCGCCGCGCGGCCAGGTGCTGATGGCGATGTACCATCTCGATGGCCAGCCGATGTCCTCCGACCCGCGCCTGGCGCTGGGCCGGCAGGTGGAGATACTGGCGGCCAAGGGCCTGCATCCGGCCGGCGCCTTCGAGCTCGAATTCTTCCTGCTTGCCAACGAGCGCGACGCCGACGGCAAGGTGCAGCCGGCGCACGCGGTGCTCGACGGCCGCCGCTCGGCCAAGACAGAGGTCTATTCCGTCGACCATCTGCACGGCATGGAGCCGCTGTTTTCCGACATCTATGCCGCGGCCAGGGTGCAAGGCATCCCGGCCGAGACGGTCATTTCCGAATATGCGCCCGGCCAGTACGAACTGACGCTGAACTATCGCAAGGACGTGATGCGGGCGGCCGACGACCTCGTCATGCTGAAGCGGCTGGTGCGGGCGCAGGCGCGCCGCCACGGCGTCACTGCCTGCTTCATGGCCAAGCCGATCGAGAAATACGCCGGCTCCGGCATGCATTTCCATGTCTCGCTGCAGGACAAGGCCGGCAACAACGTCTTTGCCGAAGCCAGCGGCGAGACCTGGTCCTTGCCGCTGCTGCGCGGACTGGGCGGACTCATCCAGACCATGGCCGAATCGATGCTGGTGTTTGCACCGCACGCCAATTCATGGCGGCGTTTCGTTTCGCAATCCTATGCGCCGGTGGCGCCGACCTGGGGCGTCAACAACCGCTCGGTGGCATTGCGCGTGCCGGCTGGCGACGCGAAAAACCGGCGCATCGAGCACCGGCCGTCGGGCGTCGACGCCAACCCCTATCTGGTGGCGGCAACCGTGCTGGCCGGCATCGTCAAGGGTCTCGATGAGGGCCTCGATCCAGGCCCCGAAACCACCGGCAATGGCTACGAATCAGCAATCACGCGCACCACCATGCCGGTGGACTGGCGCGCCGCGATCGAGGCGGCAAGGGCCTCGACATTCCTCAAAGCGGCGCTGGGGGAAGACCTGCACCGAACATTCGTGGCGATCAAGCAATCCGAATATCTGCGGGTGGCGCGCACGGTCAGCGAACTGGATTATCATCTCTATCTGCACGAGGTGTGAGGCATCGCATCGCCGGTCATTCGCCCAGCGAAAGCCGGGTCCCGGCTATTTGAAGGAACCTTTCGGGGGCTTCGCTCATTCCGCATCTGATCGCAGCAGCGGGCAAGGCCGCATCAGCCATGATCGCCAGGATGCAGACAAATTCTCCACACCACGCCAAGGTGCAGGCAAGACGCTGGCCCAAGCCTGAATTGCCTGAGACGGCAGAAGACGATGGCGCAAGCACCATTCCCGAACTCAGCGAAGTGGCGAAGGCCTGTCGCCGCTGCCCGCTGTGGCGCAACGCAACGCAGACCGTGTTCGGCGAAGGGCCTGACAAGGCCAAGGTGGTTTTCGTCGGTGAACAGCCAGGCGACCAAGAGGATCTGGCCGGCAAACCTTTCGTCGGTCCGGCGGGAAAAGTCTTCGACGCCATCCTGGACGATGCCGGCGTCGACCGGCTGAAAGTCTATGTCACCAATGCGGTCAAGCATTTCAAGTTCGAGCCGCGCGGCAAGCGGCGCATCCACTCGAAGCCGAATGCCGGCGAGGTGCAGGCCTGCCGCTGGTGGCTCGACAGGGAGCTCGATCTGATCAAGCCCAATCTGGCGGTGGCGCTCGGCGCAACGGCGGCGCAGTCACTGCTCGGCAAGGTCGTGCCGATCATGAAGATGCGCGGCGCGGTCGTGGATCGGGACGATGGCTTGCCTGTGTTCGTCACCATCCACCCGTCCTTCATCCTGCGTATTCGCGAGCCGGCGGACAAGCAGGCCGAACGCGAGCGGTTCCTGCAGGACATGAAGGCAGTGAAAAAGCTGATGGCCGCCTGACCCCTATCTGATCAGGATTGCCCTCAAATCATTGACGTTCGTCCCGGTCGGGCCGGGCACGAAGAGATCGCCGACGGCGTTGAATGCCGTCCAGGCGTTGTTGCCGGCAAGCATCGCCTTGGCATCGACGCCTGCCGCCCGCATCCGCGACACCGTCGAGCCGTCGGCAAAGGCGCCGGCATTGTCCTGCGAACCGTCGATGCCATCGGTGTCAGCGGCCAGTGCATGGGCGCCCTCCATGCCGCTGATGCCGATGGCGAAGGCAAGCAGAAACTCGGTGTTACGACCGCCCTTGCCCTTCGCCCGCACGGTCACCGTCGTCTCGCCGCCTGATAGAATCAGCACGGGCTTCGGAAAAGGCCGGTTGCGCGTCGCCACTTCGCGGGCGATTGCCGCATGGACGCCGCCGACCTCGCGCGCCTCGCCCTCGATGGAATCGGAGAGGATGACCGCCTCGATGCCATGGCGCCTGGCTTCGGCCGCGGCCGCTTCCAGCGAGACGCCGGCCGAGGCGATCAGATGCACTTCGTTGCGCGAAAAACGCGGATCATCGACGCGCGGCGCATCGGCGGCCGGCGAATTGATATGCGCCATCACGGCAGCCGGCAGTTTCATGCCATAGGCGGCGATCGATGCCAGCGCCTCTTGGCGGTTGCCGGAATCGGGAACGGTCGGGCCGGAAGCGACAAGCTCCGGATTGTCGCCGGGAATGTCGGAGACGACCAGCGACACCAGCTTTGCCGGATAGGAAGCTGCCGCCAGCCTGCCGCCCTTGATGGTGGAAACATGCTTGCGGATGGTGTTCATGGCGGCGATCGGCGCGCCGGAGGCGAGCAGCGCCTCGTTGACGGCGATCTCGTCAGCCAGCGTCAGACCTTCGGCGGGCGCCGGCAGCAGCGCCGAGCCGCCGCCTGAGATGAGCGCCACGACCAGATCGTCCGCGGTCAGTCCCTGCACCTTTTCGAGCAGCCGGCGCGACGCTTCGAGCCCGGCGGCATCCGGCACCGGATGCGCCGCCTCGATGATCTCGATGCGCTGGCAGGTCGCGCCATAGCCGTAGCGGGTGACGACCAGCCCTTCGATCGGCCCGTCCCACACTTTTTCGAACGCCGCCGCCATCTGCGCCGAGCCTTTTCCTGCACCAATGACGATGGTGCGCCCCTTCGGCATTGCCGGCAGATGATCCCTGATTGTCCTCTGCGGATCGGCGGCGGCAACGGCGGCATTGAAGATGGCGGCGAGGAAGGATTTGGGATCGAGCGCGGTCATTTTGCTTCCGGCGGCAGTGCCAGCTCGCGCCCGTCGACGCCGAGGTGGCTGCACAGCGCATCGACGACGACGCCGTGATCCTCACGCTCCGGCAGGCCCGAGACCGCGATCACACCGATGACGCCAGCACCTTTGACCGTTATGGGAAAGCCACCACCGGCCAGCACATAGTCCGATATGTCGAGCCCCTCGCCCGGCTTGAAGCTGCGGTCGGGACGCTGCTGCTCCAGCACCATGCGGTAGGTGCTTTTCAGGAACCGCTGCACCACGTTGATCTTGCGCCGCGCCCAATCCGGATTGGAGGCGTTCGAGCCCGGCATTGCCGCGTAAAACAGCGGCCGGTCGAAGGTCCTGATGTCGACGATGATCGGCAAGCCCTGGGCCAGTGCCCGGTCGCGGATCGTCGAGCCGATCTTGAAGGCGACAGCTTCATCGAAGACCGAGAAGACAAGCTCGGCTTCCTGTTTCTGGATCAGAGCGATATCGTCCGCAACGGCCATGTCATTCCCCTATCAACGTCGCGGCACGCTTTGACCGATGGCTGCCGCTGGGTCAAGCGGGACTTGTGGGATAGCTAAACCGCCATATCCGTCTTGGCCGCCCGCCCGGCGACATAGACCTCGCGCACGGCGCGGTCGTCGCCCAGCGTTTGCAGCAGAAACAGCTCCTCCGCCAGCGTGTCCGCCGTCTCCATCCGCAGCCGCATCGCCGGCGTGGCGCGCGCGTCGAGGACGACGATGTCGGCATCGCTACCTTGGTCGAGCGTGCCGATCCTTTCCATGATCGACAGCGCCTCGGCATTGCCGCGGGTGAGCTGCCAGAACGACTGGAACGGATTGAGCTTCTCGCCGTTCAGCGCGATCACCTTGTAGCCCTCATCCATGGTGCGCAGCATCGAGTAATTGGTGCCGCCGCCGATATCGGTGGCGGTGGCGATGCGGAGTGGTTTTTCGCGGCGGCGGTAACGCTGATAATCGAACAGGCCCGAGCCGAGGAACAGGTTCGAGGTCGGACAGAACACGGCGACCGAGCCCGTGTCCGAAAGCGCATCCGCCTCGCGTTCCGAAAGATGGATGCAGTGGCCGAACAGGCTTTTGCGCCCGAGCAGCCCATAGCGCTCGTAAACATCGGTATAGTCGCGTGCCTGCGGATAGAGTTGCAGCGTAAAGGCGATCTCGGCGTGGTTTTCCGACAGATGCGTCTGCATGTGCAGATCAGGATACTCGCGGCAGAGCGCGCCCGCCATCTCCAATTGCTCGGGTGAGGAGGTGATGGCGAAGCGCGGTGTGATGGCATAGTGCTGGCGCCCCTTGCCGTGCCACTCCTTAATCAGCGCCTTGCTGTCGTCATAGGCCGATTGCGGCGTGTCGAGCACGCCCTCCGGCGCGTTGCGATCCATCATCACCTTGCCGGCGATGTTGAGCATGTTGCGGTCATGCGACTCGGCGAAGAACGCTTCGGCCGATTCCCTGTGGACTGAGCAATAGGCGGCGACTGTCGTCGTGCCGTGGCGCAGCATCTCGTCGAGGAACAGCCTGGCGATGCGGCGGCCGTGCTGGGCGTTCTGGAATTTGGTTTCCTCGGGAAAGGTGTAAGTGTTCAGCCAGTCGAGCAGCTCGGCGCCGTAGGAGGCGATAACCTGCATCTGCGGAAAATGCGCATGCGCGTCGATGAAACCAGGCAGCAGCAAATGCGGGCGGTGGTCGATCTTTTTTACGCCTTCATCAGCCTTTTTCTCGACGTCGGCATAGGCGCCTGCGGCAACGATCCTGCCGTCGCGGAGCAGCAGGCCGCCGTCATCCTCGTAGCGCCAGGCGGAATGGTCGTCGACGGTTTCAGGCCAGCGCAGGAAGGACAGCGTGCGGCCGCGCAGGAGTGCACTGGTCATGCCTATTTCCCTGCCTCCTCGAACCATGCCACCAGCAGCGCCCGCTCCTTGTCGGTGATATGGGTGACATTGGCGGGCGGCATCGCGTGGCTGCGGCCGGCCTGCAGGTAGATCTCGCGGGCTTGCCCGGCGATCCCGGCGTCCGTGTCGAGCATCACACCTTTCGGCGCGTGATAGATGCCCTCGTAGGACGGCTCTTGCGCATGGCACATCGAGCAACGGCCAAGCACCGTATCGCGCACTGCGGGAAAATGCGCCGAGGCGATATAGACCTGTGCCGTCGAGGACGCCTTGACTTCGCCGGTCAGCACTTTCGGCGCGGTTGACAGCCAGATAATGACGACGAACAGGACGGCGGCCGCCAGCCAGATCCAGGTCGGGTTGCCCTTGCGCGCATGCATGGTGTTGAAATAGTGCCGGATCAGCACGCCGATGATGAAAACCAACGAGGCGATCACCCAGTTGAACCGGGTAGCAAACGCCAGCGGGTAGTGGTTCGACAGCATCAGGAAGAGAACGGGCAGCGTCAGGTAATTGTTGTGCAGCGAGCGCTGCTTGGCGATCTTGCCGTATTTCGGATCTGGCTTCCTGCCGGCGATCAGGTCGGCGACGACGATCTTCTGGTTCGGAATGATGACCATGAAGACATTGGCCGACATGATCGTCGCGGTGATGGCGCCAAGATGCAGGAAAGCGGCGCGGCCGGTGAACAGATGGGTAAGACCCCAGGCGATGAACACCAGCACGCCATAGAGCACCAGCATCAGGCCGGTGTCGCTCCTGCCAAGCGGCGAACGGCATAAGAGATCGTAGACCACCCAGCCGACGCCGATCGTCGCCAGCGACAGCAAGATGCCTGTAGGCACCGACATGGCAAGCACGTGGGGATCGATCAGGAAGAGGTCCGCGCCGGCATAGTAGACGACGCACAGCATGGCAAAGCCCGACAGCCAGGTAGCGTAGGATTCCCATTTGAACCAGGTCAGGTGCTCAGGCATTTCGGTCGGCGCCACCAGATATTTCTGGATGTGGTAGAAGCCGCCGCCATGCACCTGCCATTCTTCGCCGAAGGCGCCGACAGGCATGCCCGGACGCTGGCGCAAGCCGAGATCGAGCGCGACGAAATAGAAGGACGAGCCGATCCAAGCGATGCTGGTGACGACATGCAGCCAGCGCACGGCGAAACTCAGCCAGTCCCAGAAAATCGCAAAATCGATCATTGAAAAGTCGTCCCTGCCGATTGGGTGACTTTACGGACTGGAGCGCAAACGGAAAGGGCCGAGCGGCACGATGACTTTCAAAAAAAAATGGAAAATACTACAGCGCCGCGCGTCCCTTGGACGCGCAAAGGACGCTGTAGAACTTTATCTGGTGCATGATCCTTTCCGAAAATCGATTCCGATTTTTCGGGGTCATGCACTAGCGCCGCGCGTCCCTTGGACGCGCAAAGGACGCTGTAGAACTTTATCTGGTGCATGATCCTTTCCGAAAATCGATT
>NZ_JBVVQJ010000004.1:238050-256874 GCF_055811475.1 Mesorhizobium sp. WSM4829
CCGATTTTTCGGGGTCATGCACTAGGGTTATCCCTGCGCAGCCGCATGAGAGCCCAAAGCCGCATGGCCTATCTCGACAACATCTCCGTCTTCGTTCGCGTCGTCGAGCTCGGCAACCTGTCGGCGGCGGGGCGCGACATGCGCATTTCGCCAGCGGTCGCCTCCAACCGCATCAAGGAGCTCGAAAAACATCTCGGTGTCAGGCTGTTCAATCGCACGACGCGGCAATTGATGCCGACCGAGCACGGCACGGTGTTCTACTCCGGCGCCAAGCAGGTGCTTGAGGCGGTCACCGAGGCGGAAGCCGCTGTCAGCGCTTTGTCCGGCCAGCCGCGTGGCACCATCAAGGTGACAGCGCCGCTTGGCCTCGGCCGGCGGCTGGTGGCGTCGGGAATCCCCGATTTCCACGACAAATATCCTGACATCGAGGTTCGGCTGAGGCTTTCGGACCACAATGTCGACATCATGAAGGAAGGCATCGACGTCGCGTTCAGACTGGGTATCATCGAGGATTCCAGCCTGAGAATGCGCGGCATCATGGAGTGCGAGCGGGTGCTGGTGGCGGCGCCGAAATATCTGGAGACGCGCGGCGAACCGACCGAGCCGCAGGAACTGATCGCCAACAAACACGACTGCCTGATGCTGCGCTACGCCGGCGCGCGCGAATATGTGTGGACGCTGCAGACGGCCGACGGTCCGCGGAAATTCGAGGTGCACGGACCCTATGACACCGACGATGGCGACGTGCTGACCGGCTGGGCGCTGTCGGGCCGCGGCATCATCAACAAGCCGCGCTTCGAGGTCGAGCCGTTCATCCGCGACCGGCGTCTGAAGGTGATCCTGCCCGACACGCCACCGACGCCGGTGCAGTTCGCCGCCGTCTACCCGCACAAGAAGCTGCAGGACCCGAAGGTGCGGCTGCTGCTCGATTTCATGGCCGAGCGCTGCCAACGGCTGATCAAGGAAATTCTGGCCGGCAAATGAGCGTTGCTCGAATTCTGGCCGTCAGCCGGCCATTGCCTTGCCACGAGAGACGGGGTGCGGCGCGGCTAGCGCGCCAGCATGGGCGGCCAGTGCCGTCATGATCTCGGCCGCCGCCAAGGCCGCAATGACTTGCGGACGCTTGTCCTTGACCGCATCGCCGCCGATCGGCGAGACGAGGCCGGCAAATTGCGCCTCGCTGCCGTCCGCCGCCTTCAGGAACCAGTTTCTGAATGTCGCCTTCTTGGTCTTCGAGCCGATCATGCCGACATAGGCGGCATCCCGGCGTTTCAGTGCCTCGGCGATGATCAGGAAATCCAGCGCGTGGTCGTGGGTGAGGACGACGAACGCGGCGCCAGCCGGAGCCTTGCGCACCATCGCCTCGGGCATTGGCGTCAGGCTGGTTTCGACCGTGTCCGGCATGCCCTCCAGCGCCTCGGCCCGCGTCTCGACAACGACGACACGGACCGGCAGCAAGGCCACCGCCGAGGCCAGCGCCTGGCCGACATGGCCGCCGCCGAAGATGTAGACATGCGGCAACTGCGCCTGCTCGGCGTCCGCCGCCGCGACCAGCTCTTGCGCCAACGCCGTGTCGACCAGCCGGATCAGCACCTCGACCCTGCCGCCGCAGCACTGCCCGATCTCGGGCCCGAGCGGGACATCGAGGGTAGCGCGGATATCCCTCCCCCTTGAGGGGAGGGTGGCGGCGAAGCCGTCGGGTGGGGTCGCCGCGCCAGTGCTCGACATTTTCTTAGGTCGCGTGCTTCCTCTACCGACCCCCTCTGGCCGCTCCGCGGCCATCTCCCCCTCAAGGGGGGAGAAGAGCAGCTGCCGCGCCTTGTCGATCGCGATGAATTCGAGCTGGCCGCCGCCGATCGTGCCAAAAATCGCCGCGCCCGAGACGAGCATGAAGGCGCCCTTCTCGCGGGGCGTCGAGCCTTTGGTCCCAGCCACCTCGACCAGGGCAACCCGGCCGGCGCCGCCAAGAAACGCTTTCAGGCTTTGCACTTTCGAGGTCATGTTTTTGCTTTCCCTATCGGGAAACATAGGGTTTTTCGGCCCGGATTGCACGCCTTGTACGACCCCCGGGACCGAGTTCAAGCACCAGCCTTGGCTTCCGTCTTCAGCCGTTCGATCGCTATCAGCACCCGCTCCGGCGTCGCCGGTGGGTCGAGGCGCGGGCAGATCCGGTGGTCGGCAACGCTTGCCACCGCATCCGACAGCGCATGCAGCACCGAGATGCCGAGCGGCAGCGGCGGCTCGCCGACCGCCTTGGAGCGGTGCACCGTCGGCTCGCTCGCTTCCGGCCAATCGGCCAGTGTCACATTGAAGATCTTCGGTCGGTCCGAAGCGAGCGGAATCTTGTAGGTCGACGGCGCATGGGTGCGCAGCCGGCCCTTTTCGTCCCACCAAAGCTCCTCCGTCGTCAGCCATCCCATGCCCTGGATGAAGCCGCCTTCGACCTGGCCAAGGTCGATGGCGCGGTTCAGCGAGCGTCCGGTCTCGTGCAGGATGTCGGTGCGCTCGACGACATATTCGCCGGTCAGCGTGTCGACCGAGACTTCCGAGCACGCGGCGCCATAGGCGAAATAATAGAAGGGACGACCCTCGCCCTTGTCGCGATCCCAGTGGATTTTCGGCGTCTTGTAGAAGCCCGCCGCCGAAAGCTGGATGCGCGCCATGTAGGCCTGCCTGACGAGATCGGCGAAGGCGATCTCCTGGTTGCCGATACGCACCCGGTTGGGCAGGAACAGCACCTGATCGCGCGGCACCTGGTATTTTTCGGCGGCGAAGTTGGTCAACCGCTCCTTGATCTGCCGGGCCGCGTTCTGCGCCGCCATGCCGTTGAGGTCGGAACCGGACGATGCGGCGGTCGCCGAGGTGTTCGGGACCTTGCCGGTCGTCGTCGCGGTGATCTTTACCTGGTCGACGTCGATCTGGAATTCTTCCGCCACCACCTGCGCCACCTTGACGTAGAGGCCCTGCCCCATTTCGGTGCCGCCATGGTTCAGATGCACCGAACCGTCGGTGTAGACATGCACCAGCGCGCCGGCCTGATTGTAGTGCGTCGCGGTGAACGAGATGCCGAACTTGACCGGCGTCAGCGCCAATCCACGCTTGATGAAGCGGCTGTTGGCGTTGAAAGCTTCAATGGTGCGGCGACGCCTCGCATAGTCGCAACTCGCCTCCAGCTCGGCGACGATGCGGTGGATGATGTTGTCCTCCACCGTCTGGTGATAGGGCGTGACGTTGCGGTCGCTGGTGCCATAAAAATTCTTCTTGCGGATTTCGAGCGGGTCCTTGCCAACGGCAAAGGCGACCTCCTCGATGACGCGCTCGGCGCCGACCATGCCTTGCGGCCCGCCGAAGCCGCGGAAGGCGGTGTTCGACACGGTATTGGTGTAGAGCGGCGCCGATTGCGCATGAACCGCCGGCCAGAAATAGGTGTTGTCGCAGTGGAACAGCGCGCGATCGGTGACCGGGCCCGACAGGTCCGCCGAGAAGCCGCAGCGCGCCGCAAACATGAAATCGACGCCGAGGATATTGCCGTCGTCGTCGAAGCCGACCTCGTAATCGACGAGGAAGTCATGGCGCTTGCCGGTGGCGATCATGTCGTCGTCACGGTCGGGCCGGATTTTCACCGCGCGATGGTGTTTTTTCGCAGCAATCGCCGCGAGCGCGGCAAACTGGTTGCCTTGCGTTTCCTTGCCGCCAAAGCCGCCGCCCATGCGGCGGATCTCAACCGTGACGGCATGGCTCGGCACGCCGAGCGCATGGCTGACCATGTGCTGGATTTCGCTCGGATGCTGTGTCGACGAATAAATCGTGACGTCCTGATCCTCGCCGGGAATGGCCATGGCGATCTGGCCTTCGAGATAAAAATGGTCCTGGCCGCCGATGCGCATTTTTCCTTTCAGCCGGCGCGGCGCCGCCCTGATCGCAGCCGCGGCATCGCCGCGCCTCAGGGTCAGCGGCGGCGTGACCAGCTTGTCCTTGCTGGGATCGAGGACGCCGATGTCGGTGACGAAAGGCAATTCCTTGTATTCGACCTTGGCCAGCCTTGTGGCGCGGCGCGCCTGCTCGCGGGTTTCGGCGATGACGCAAAAGATCGGTTGGCCGAAGAACTGCACCTTGCCGTCGGCCAGCACCGGTTCGTCGTGGCGGCCGGTCGGCGAAATGTCGTTTTCGCCCGGCACGTCGCTCGCCGTCAGCACGTCGACGACGCCGGGTGCTGCGCGCACCGCCGCCAGGTCCATGCTGCTGATGGTGGCATGCGTGGCCGTCGACAGCCCGAGGCAGCCATGCAGCATGCCGGATGATTCCGGCATGTCATCGATATAGACGGCCGTGCCGCGGACATGCTTGTGCGCGGAATCATGACGCTGGTCGGTGGCAACGCCACCAGCGATTTTCTGCGCCTTGAGGTTTGAAGCGTGCTTGGTCATCACGCCGCCTCGTGGCGCGATATCTGGATCGGTGCTTTGGTGCCGCTGGTCTCGGCGAAGAACCGCAACAGCAGGTTGCGCGCCGCCAGCGCCCGGTATTCGGCGCTCGCCCGCATGTCGGTCAGCGGGGTAAAGTCTTTGGCGTACTCGGCCATGGCGGTCTCGACCGTCGGTTCCGTCCAGGGCCTGCCGAGCAGCGCCTTTTCCACGCCGAAAGCCCGCTTCGGCGTTGCCGCCATGCCGCCATAGGCGATGCGCACCTCCGCCACCGTGCCGTCCTTGGCCAGGGCCAGCAGGAATGCGCCAAGTGCGGCAGTGATGTCCTCGTCACGGCGCTTGGTGATCTTGTAGACGGCGAATTTGGTATCCCTGCCCGGCACTGGGACATGCACGGCCTCGACGAATTCACCCGGCTGCCGGTCCTGCTTGCCATAGGCGATGAAGAAGTCTTCAAGCGAGATCGTCCGCCGCTTGTTGCCGCGGCGCAGCGTCAGCCGCGCGCCGAGTGCGATCAGCGGCGGCGGCGTGTCGCCGATCGGCGAGCCATTGGCGATGTTGCCGCCGATCGTGCCCATGTTGCGCACCTGATCGCCGCCGATGCGATCGAACAGCGGGCCTAGCGCCGGGATGCGTTTCGCCAGCATTGAGAAAGCCTCGGTGTAGGTGACACCAGCGCCGATCGAGATGATGCCCTTGTCTTCGGAAATCCGGCACAGCCCGTCGAGATTGCCGATGAAGATCGCCGGCGCAATCTCGCGCATGTGCTTGGTCACCCACAGGCCGACATCGGTCGAACCGGCAACGATGGTGGCGCCCGGCTCCTTGTCGAGCACGGCGGCGAGGTCGTCGGCATCGGCCGGGACGACCAAGCGCTGCTTGCCGGCGCCGATCTCGATGCGCGAACCGTCTTTCATCGCTTCGAGCTTGCTCGTGATCGCCTTGCGCTCCGCTGCCAGCGGATCCTTTGCCGCCTTGCCGTAGCTGGAGATGGCACGTGCCGCCCGCATGATCGCCTCGTAGCCGGTGCAGCGGCAGAGATTGCCCTGAAGCGCCTTTTCGATGGCTGCATCCGACGGCTCCGGTGACCGCATCCACAGGGCATAAAGCGACATGACGAAGCCCGGCGTGCAGAAGCCGCATTGCGAGCCGTGGAAATCGACCATCGCCTGCTGCACCGGATGCAGTTTTTCGCCGTCGCCGCGCAGATGCTCGACGGTTACGACATGCGTGCGATCGAGCGAGCCAAGGAAGCGGATGCAGGCATTGACGCTTTCATAGACTAGCCGGCCGCCTGACAGCCTTCCGACCAGCACGGTGCAAGCGCCGCAGTCGCCCTCGGCGCAGCCTTCCTTGGTGCCGCGCAGCGAGCGCTCGAGCCGCAGCCAGTCGAGCAAGGTCTCGTCGGGCGCGACCGTGGTCAGCGCAACATCCTTGCCATTGAGGATGAAGCGTATCTCATTGCGTATCTTGAGCCTCGTCATGTCTCAGCTCCCCCGATAGGTCGAATAGCCGTAGGGCGATATGAGCAGCGGCACGTGATAGTGTATCGGCTCGGCCATGCCGAAGCGGATCGGCACGCTGTCGAGGAAGGCCGGTTCCGGGAGTCTCAACCCCTGCCGGCGCAGATAGTCGCCGGCGGCGAAGACCAGCTCGTATTCGCCGGTGCGGAATTCCGCGTCGGCAAGCAGCGGCGCGTCACACCGGCCGTCGGCATTGGTGACCGCTGTCTTCAGATGCGTCCGCATGTCGTCGTTGATGCGGTAAAGCTCGATCGACAGGCCTGCCGCCGGCCTGCCGGTCGCGGTGTCGAGGACATGGGTCGTCAGACGTCCGCCTTCGGCTTTCGACGTTTCCGCCACTGGCTGCTCCCATTCCGGTACACTCGAACATGTCCGGTACAGTCGAACATGTTTGGCGAATTGTGCGCCCATTAAAGGCGATGCATAAGTCCCGGTCGAGTGAAGTGCTGCAAAAACACTTTCAAAAATTTTCGGGGGAATGCGCAAGCAATCCTTTCGACTATCCTGATCACACTATCCGGCAGGAGCGACAATGCGTTACGAACGAGACATGCGCGGCTACGGCGCCAATCCGCCGGATCCGAAATGGCCCGGCAGGGCGCATGTCGCGGTGCAGTTCGTCGTCAATTACGAGGAAGGCGGCGAAAATTGCGTCCTGCACGGCGACAAGGCTTCGGAAGCCTTCCTGTCCGAGATCGTCGGCGCTGCACCCTGGCCCGGGCAGCGCCACCGGAACATGGAATCGATCTACGAATATGGCGCCCGCGCCGGCTTCTGGCGATTGCTGCGCCTGTTCACCGAGGCTGAGGTGCCGATCACCTGCTACGGCGTCGCCACAGCACTGGCGCGTTCGCCCGACCAGGTCGTGGCGATGCAGGAGGCCGGCTGGGAGATCGCCTCGCACGGGCTGAGATGGATCGACTATCGCGACCATGCGCCGGAGGACGAGCGCCGCGACATGGACGAGGCAATCCGGCTGCACTACGAGGTGACCGGGGCGCGGCCGACCGGCTGGTACACCGGCCGCACATCGATCAACACCGTGCGGCTGGCGGCGGAAGAGGGCGGCTTCGACTATGTGTCGGACACCTATGACGATGAACTGCCGTACTGGTTCGAGCATGGTGGGCCGGACGGGTCGGCAAAACCGCAGCTCATCATCCCCTATACGCTCGACGCCAACGACATGCGCTTCGCCACGCCGCAGGGCTTCAACTCGGGCGACCAGTTCTTCGCCTATCTCAGGGATAGTTTCGACACGCTCTATGCCGAGGGCAAGGCAGGGCGGCCGCGCTTGATGAATATCGGCCTGCACTGCCGCCTCGTCGGCAGGCCGGGCCGGGTCGCGGCGCTGAAGCGCTTCGTCGACTACGTCAAATCGCACGACAGGGTCTGGCTGGCGCGACGCATCGACATTGCAAGGCACTGGCAAGAGAACCATCCGTTCCGGCCGCCGACGCTGCGCCCGTCGAATATGGAATTCGAGGCTTTCGTCCAGGCATTCGGCGGCGTATTCGAGCATTCGCCGTGGATCGCCGAGCGCGCCTATGAGCTGGAGCTCGGTCCGGCGCATGACAGTGCCGGCGGTCTGCACAATGCGCTGTGCCGTGTCTTTCGCGGCGCCAGCGAGACCGAGCGGCTCTCCGTGCTCAACGCCCATCCCGACCTTGCCGGAAAACTGGCTCAGGCCAAGCGGCTGACAACGGAATCGGCCAGGGAACAGGCTTCCGCCGGGCTCGAGGCGCTGACCGATAAAGAGCGCGAGCTGTTCTCCAAGCTCAATGCCGCCTACGTCACCAGTTTCGGGTTCCCCTTCATCATCGCGGTGAAAGGCAAGACCAAGGAAGAAATCCTGGCGGAGTTCGAGGCGCGCATCGGCAACAGCCGCGCTGTTGAATTCGAAACCGCCTGCAAACAGGTCGAGCGTATCGCACTGCTCCGCCTCAAGGACATGCTTCCGCAATAGGCCTAGCTTCCGCAACAGGCTCTGAACATATGGATACGATGAAAATGGCCGACCGAACCTATTACGCGCCGCAGGGCGGCCACCCCGGCCAGAGTGAGCTGCTGACCGGCCGCGCCGTCTTCACCGAGGCCTATGCCGTCATTCCACGGGGCGTGATGCAGGACATCGTCACCAGCGCCTTGCCGTTCTGGGACAAGACCCGCGTCTGGGTGCTGTCGCGCCCGCTCTCGGGTTTTGCCGAGACGTTCTCGCAATATATCGTCGAGGTGGCGCCCGGCGGCGGCAGCGACCGGCCGGAACCGGATGCCGGCGCCGAGGGCGCCCTGTTTATGGTCGAGGGCGAGCTGAGCGTTTTGCTGGCTGGCGAGAAGCATGTCCTGCAGCCGGGCGGCTTTGCTTTCCTGCCGCCGGCCAGCGGATGGACAGTTCGCAACGAGAGCGGCTCTGCTGTCCGCTTCCACTGGATCCGCAAGGCTTACGACGCCGTCGAAGGCATTGATGTCCCGCAAGCCTTCTTTGCCAACGAACAGGACATTGCGCCGACGCCGATGCCCGGCACCGAGGGCTGTTGGGCGACGACGCGCTTCGTTGACTCTGAAGACATGCGCCACGACATGCATGTCACCATCGTCACGCTCGAACCGGGCGCGGTCATTCCCTTCGCCGAGACGCATGTCATGGAACACGGCCTCTATGTGCTGGAGGGCAAGGCGGTCTACCGCCTCAACCAGGACTGGGTCGAGGTCGAGGCCGGCGACTATATGTGGCTGCGCGCCTTCTGTCCGCAGGCCTGCTATGCTGGCGGCCCCGGAAAATTCCGCTATTTGCTCTACAAGGATGTCAACCGGCACGCCAAGCTTGGTAGCGCCGGCGTCGGGAGGCGCGCGCCATGACCCGCATCGTGGCGCGGCCGCTAACCCGCGAAAATTTTGCCGAGTTCGGCGACGTCATCGATATGGGCGGCGGCAATCACTACCCGATCAATCGCGGCAAGGCCGAGCGCTATCACAACCTCGCCACCGCCGAAGCGCAGGGGCCGAATGGGCGCGTGCTGATCTCCATGGTGCGCGGCACGCCTTACGATTTTCCGCTGAAGCTCACCATGGTCGAGCGTCATCCGTTCGGCAGCCAGGCTTTCATGCCGTTGTCGCCACGGCCGTTCCTGGTCGTCGTCTGCCATGATGGCGACGACGGCCCGGGCGAGCCGCACGCCTTCCTCACCGCGCCCGGGCAGGGCGTCAACTATCCGCGCAATCGCTGGCACGGCGTGCTGACGCCGATCGGCGAGGCCCAGGACTTTCTCGTGGTCGATCGCGGTGGCGACGGCTCCAACCTCGAAGAATGCCATTTCTCGCACGCCTATGAGATCCATCTTCCCAAGGGGACCGCATGATGGTCGACGTCTCGCTGATCGACCGACTGCTCGACGTCATCGAGCATGACATCGTGCCGAAGACGGCCGAAGGAGTCGCCCACGGCAACAAGCTGTTCGGCGCCGCGATCCTGCGCAAGAACGACCGTTCGCTGGTGCTCGCCGAAACCAACAACGAGACGGAAAATCCGCTCTGGCATGGTGAAGTGCACTGCCTGAAGCGGTTTTATGAAATGCCGAAGGCTGAGCGCGTCGACACCAAGGACGCGATTTTTCTCGCCACGCACGAACCCTGCTCGCTCTGCCTGTCGGCGATCACCTGGACCGGCTTCGACAATTTCTACTATCTTTTTTCGCATGAGGATTCGCGCGACAGCTTCGCCATCCCGCACGATCTGAAGATCCTGAAGGAGGTCTTCACCCTCGACCCCGGCGGCTACAATGCCGAGAATGCGTACTGGAAGAGTTTTTCGATCCGAAAACTGGTGTGGTCGCTGCCCGAGACCGAGCGTGTGCGACTGGAAACGCGGATCGGCAAAATCTCCGCACGCTATGACGAATTGTCCAGCGCCTATCAGACGAGCAAGGCTGACAACGACATTCCGTTGAGTTGAATGCCGCAAAGTTCAAAGCTTGAAATGCCCCCTTTATGGTGGCATACTGCGTTATGGAGAAACGCAGGCCCACTTACGATCTTGATGCTATCAAGGCGGAGTTGGACTCTGTAGATACGCTGGCAATCACGACGTCCGCCCTGCGGGATGCGGTTGGCCTCGGCTTCGATCGCTCCAGTATAGTCGAGGTGATCGGCAGCATCACGCGAAAAATGTTTGTAAAGTCAATGACGACATTCGCCGACCATCGTGTCTGGCAAGATGTCTACCACGTGCCAGCACGCGAGTTGGTGCTCTACGTGAAATTTCAGGCGGACGTCGTGACCGGATTCACAGTCATGTCGTTCAAGGAAAAGTGACTATGACGACGAAAGTAAATAATGAAACGAACACCATGATCTCCCCGGAAACAGGAGAAACGCTGACGCGTGGAGTGCGTCCGTTCACTGTGACTTACAAGGGCGAGAGCATGATCGTCGATCTGCCGGGGTATTATCCCCCATCGGGAGATGAGGGCGTGCATGTCGGGGACGACATGACTGTCGTCGATGCAGCGCTCCGCATCCTCAAAGAAAAGATTGACGGCGTTCCGGCGCCGGCCACCATCCGTCGCGTGCGCACAAAGCTCAAACTGTCGCAGCGCGAAGCGGGATCCCTGTTCAAAGTCGGCGAGAACGCTTTCGACAAATACGAACGGGGTTTGATTGAGCCGAGTGGCCCGACCATTCAGTTGATGACGCTGTTGGAAAAACATCCCGAACTGCTGGACGAGTTGCGATAGCGCGCTCCCTGACAGGTCGCATATTTTTTTGCTCCAGTCGCGAATGGCGATTGAAAGTCGCCTCGCTGCGGGGCGTTATGCCCCGCATGAAGACCATCACTGAATTTCCCCGCAAGGTCGTCGAATTTCCGGACATGGGCATCGTCATGCCGGATGGCTGCCGGCTGTCGGCGCGGGTATGGATGCCGGCCGATGCCGTCGACGACCCGGTGCCTGCGATCCTTGAGCACCTGCCTTACCGCAAGCGCGACGGCACCACCTTTCGCGATCAGCTGACGCATCCCTATTTCGCCGGTCACGGCTACGCCTCGATCCGCGTCGACATGCGCGGCAATGGCGATTCCGAAGGGCTGATGGACGACGAATATTCCGAGCAGGAATTGCAGGACGCCTGCGACGTGATCGCCTGGGCGGCGGCCCAGCCTTGGTGCAACGGCAATGTCGGCATGATGGGCATCTCCTGGGGCGGCTTCAACTGCCTGCAGACGGCAGCCAAGCGGCCGCCGGCGCTGAAGGCGGTCATCAGCCTGTGCTCGACCGTCGACCGCTACGCGGACGATATCCACTACAAGGGCGGCTGCCTGCTGATCGAGAATTTCGGCTGGGCCTCGACCATGCTGTCCTATTCGTCGCGGCCACCGGACCCGCTGCTGGCCGGCGACAACAGATGGCTCGACCTATGGCTGACCCGGCTGGAGAACCAGCCCTTCCTGGCGCCATTGTGGCTGAAGCATCAGCACCGCGACGCCTATTGGAAGCGCGGTTCGATCTGCGAGAACTATTCCGCCATCCAAGCCGCCGTGCTGTCGATCGGCGGCTGGCATGACGGCTATCGCAATACGATTTCCCACCTCGCGGCCAATATCGAGGCGCCGGTCAAAGGCATCGTCGGCCCGTGGATCCATAAATACCCACATTATGCGGCGCCTGAACCGCGCATCGGCTTCCTGCAGGAGGCGTTGCGCTGGTGGGACCGCTGGCTGAAGGACATCGAGACCGGCGTCGATGCCGATCCTGCCTACCGCGCCTATGTCATGGACAGCGTCCGCCCCGCACGCTGGCATCCCGAGCGGCCCGGCCGCTGGGTTGCCGAAGCAGACTGGCCATCGCCCAACATCAAGGCTGAGGCGATCGAACTGATCCCGGAAGGCGCCAGGCCTGCAATCGTGGCTTCGCCACAAAGCTGCGGCCTCGCCGGCGGCGAATATTTCCCCTTCACCTTCGGGCCGGAACTGCCCGGCGACCAGCGCCCCGACGATGCGCTGTCGGTGTGTTTCGACCAGCCCCCGCTCGGCGAGGCGATCGACATTGTCGGCGCGCCGGAGGTTTTGATCCAGGTCGCCTCGGATCGACCGCAGGCCAACATCGCGGTGCGGCTGTGCGACGTGCATCCCGACGGCGCGTCGGAGCTGATCTCCTACGGCGTGCTCAACCTGACGCACCGCAATTCGCACGAATTCCCGCAAGCGCTGGTGCCGGGCGAAGCCGTCAGCGCCCGGGTCGTGCTCGACCAATGTGCCTATCGCGTACCATCAGGCCACCGCCTGCGTATTGCTGTTTCGAACGCCTACTGGCCGATGATCTGGCCATCGCCGGAACCGGTCCGGCTCGACCTGTCGGCGGCAACGCTGAAGCTGCCGCTGCGCCCGCTGGCGAAAGGCGACGAAGTCACGTTCCCCACGCCGGAGGCAGCCGCGCCCTGGGCGACGGAGACACTCCGCGCTGCCAATTCCGAGCGTCATGTCAATTGCGATGAAAAGACCGGAATGATCACGCTTTCCATCGTCGACGATTTCGGCGAGGTTCGCGATCTGGAGCATGGCCTCGCCAATGGCAGCATCGCGCGAGAGACATGGACGATCCACCCCGACGATCCGTTGTCGGCGTCGGGCAAGACGCATTGGACCCAGACGCTGTCGCGAAACGGATGGTCGGTGCGCACCGAAACATCAGCCGAGATGCGGTCCGACGCGCAAAACTTCATGGTTAACGCCAGAATCGAAGCCTATGAAGGTGAGAAACTGGTTTTCGAGCGCAATTTCGAAGAGAAAATCCCGCGCGCGCTGCTTTGAGCGCTTATTCGGATTGGTCCAATTGCGACGTGCGATTTACGCCACGGCATGTCGCATTCGGTCTTGCTTACGGCGTTCCCTTGCGGTCATTATTCTCCTCACAAGAAACCATAAAAAAACGGCCACAAGGTCGAACCAACAGAGTGAGGAACTCAACATGTCGAACGAACTGGAATTTCTTAGCCGGCGCGTCGCATCCGGTAAACTGAGCCGTCGTGATTTTCTCGGCCGGGCGGCAGCGCTCGGCGTCACCGCGACCTTCGCCAACTCACTGCTTTCAAGCGCGGCGCGCGCCGCCGGTCCGGTCAAGGGCGGCACGCTGAAGGCCGGCCTGGTCGGCGGTGAGTCCACCAACAGCCTCGACCCGGCGCTGATGATGACGCAGGTTCCGTTCGCCTTCGGCAAATGCTGGGGCGAAATGATCGTCGAGCTGTCCCCCGACGGCAAGCTCGAAAACCGCATCGCCGAGGAAATTGGTTCGTCGGACGACGGCAAGGTGTGGACGCTGAAAATCCGCGACGGCGTCGAATTCCACAATGGCAAGACGGTGACTGCCGAGGACGTGGCCGCCACGCTCGAGCGTCATTCCGACGAGAAGTCGAAGTCCGGCGCGCTCGGCTACATGAAAGGCATCGAGAGCATCAAGGCCAGCGGCAAGGAAGTCGTGCTGACCTTGAAGGAGGCGAACGCCGACCTGCCCTACCTGCTCAGCGACTACCACTTGATCGTCCAGCCCAACGGCGGCAAGGACAAGCCCGACGCCGGTATCGGCGCCGGCCCGTACAAGATCGTGACCAACGAGCCTGGTGTTCGCCATGGTGCCGAGCGTTTCGCCAATTACTGGCAGGGCGACAAGATGGGCCATGCCGACCAGATCGAGGTCATCGTTATCAACGACGCCACGGCGCGTACGTCGGCCCTGCAAGGCGGCCAGGTCAACATGATCAACCGCGTCGAGCCGAAGATCGTCGACCTGATCAAGCGTCTGCCCGGTGTCACCATCCGCAACCATGCCGGCCCCGGCCACTACGTGTTTATCATGCATTGCAACACAGCGCCGTTCGACAACAACGACCTCAGGATGGCGCTGAAGCTGGCGATCGACCGCGAGGAGATGCTGGACAAGATCCTGCGTGGCTATGGCTCGCTCGGCAACGATTTCCCGATCAACGCGTCCTATCCGCTGTTTACCGAGATCGAGCAGCGCAAATACGATCCCGACAAGGCCAAGTTCCACTACAAGAAGTCGGGCCATGACGGCGCCGTCCTGCTCAGGACGTCGGACGTCGCCTTCCCCGGCGCTGTCGATGCTTCGCAGCTCTTCCAGCAGAGCGCCGCCAAGGCCGGCATCAAGCTCGAGCTCAAGCGCGAGCCCGGCGACGGCTACTGGAACGAAGTCTGGAACAAGCAGCCCTTCTCCGCCTCCTACTGGGGTGGGCGCTCGACGCAGGACCAGATGTACTCAACCGCCTATCTGTCGACCGCGGACTGGAACGATACGCGTTTCCTGCGTCCGGATTTCGACAAGATGGTGCTGGCGGCGCGCGCCGAGCTCGACGAGGCCAAGCGCAAGCAGATGTACCACGACATGGCCGTCATGGTGCGCGACGAGGGCGGCCTGATCCTGCCGATGTTCAACCAGTTCATCGACGCGACGGGTGCCAAGGTCGCCGGCTGGGTGGACGATCCGCATCAGGAGCTGATGAACGGATACGCTCTGGCAAAGTGCTGGCTCGAAGCCTGAGCCCGGCCTTGCGGAGATGTCCTCACCCATCGTGAAACTGGTGGCCCAGCGCATTGCGCTGGGCATCCTCCTGCTGTTGGCCGTATCGGTCCTGATCTTCGCCGGCACCCAGATCCTGCCCGGCGACGTCGCGCAAGCCATCCTCGGACAGTCGGCGACACCGGAGTCGCTTGCCAATCTGCGCGAGCAGCTCGGCCTCAACGATCCGGCCTTTGTCCGCTATTTCCGCTGGCTCGGCGGCGTCGTGACCGGCGATCTCGGCACCGCCATGTCGAGCGGGCAGGATATTGCGACGTCGATCAAGGGGCGGTTGTGGAATACGCTGTTCCTCGCCTTCTGGGCGGCGGTCGTGGCCGTGCCGCTGGCGATCATCCTCGGCCTGATCGCGGTGCGTTACCGCAACGGCTGGGTCGACAAGCTGATCTCCGGATTGGCGCTCGCCTCGACGTCGTTTCCCGAGTTCTTCATCGGCTACGTGCTGGTCTATTTCTTTGCCGTGAAATACCAGATCTTCCCCGGCATCTCGACGGTCTATGACGGAATGCCTTTCGGCGAGCGCATGCAGGCGATCATGCTGCCGGCGGCAGCACTGACGCTGGTGGTGCTCGCCCATATGATGCGGATGACGCGCGCCGCGATCCTCAATGTGATGCAGTCGGCTTATGTCGAAACCGCCGAGCTCAAGGGGCTTTCGGCATTCGCCGTCATTCGCAGGCATGCCTTTCCCAATGCGATCGCGCCGATCATCAACGTCGTCATGCTCAACCTCGCTTATCTCATCGTCGGCGTCGTCGTGGTCGAAGTGATCTTCGTCTATCCCGGCATGGGGCAATTTCTCGTCGACCATGTCACCAAGCGCGACGTGCCGGTGGTGCAGGCGGTCGGCCTGATCTTTGCCGCCGTCTACATCAGCCTGAACATCATTGCGGACATAGCGGCGATCGTCGCCAATCCGCGTCTCAGACATCCGAAATAGGGGGGAGCGGGCATGCTCGACATAAAACGCATCCCCATTCCCGCGCTTGTCGGCCTGGTGCTGACGGCGCTATTCGTGCTGGCGGCGATCTTCGCGCCGTGGATCGCGCCCTATGGCAATGGCGAGATCGTCGGCGATGTCTGGGGGCCGATGTCGGCGACACATTGGCTGGGCACCGACAATCTCGGCCGCGACCTTCTTTCGCGCATGATCTACGGCGCCCGCGTCACGCTGTTGATCGCTGTGCTGGCCACCGCGCTGTCGTTCTCGCTCGGCGCCATCCTTGGCTTCTCGGCGGCGGTCTTCGGCGGCTGGTTCGACACGCTGCTGTCGCGTCTCGTCGATCTCCTGATGTCGATCCCGACGCTGATCATGGGCCTCGTCGTGCTCTCGGTGCTGCCAACCAATCTGGTGACGCTGATCCTGGTCATGGGCATTCTCGACTCGACCCGCGTCTACCGCCTGTCGCGGGCGGTCGCCGTCGATATCAACGTCATGGATTTCGTCGAGGCGGCCAAGCTGCGCGGCGAAGGTAGCGTGTGGATCATCTTCCGCGAGATCCTGCCCAATGCGTTGTCGCCGCTGGTTTCGGAACTCGGCCTGCGCTTCATCTATGCCGTGCTGTTCCTGTCGACGCTGTCCTTCCTCGGCCTCGGCGTGCAGCCGCCTAGCGCCGACTGGGGCGGCATGGTCAAGGAAAACAAGGACGGCATCGTCTTCGGCATCGCGGCGGCGCTCATCCCTGCCGCGGCGATCGCCATGCTGGCGATTTCCGTCAACCTTGTCGCCGACTGGGTGCTCAACCGCACGACGAGCCTGAAGGGAGGGCGCGGGTAATGGCTGACCAGCGAGCAAAGTCCGTGCTGCTCGATATCCGCAATCTGCGCATCGAGGCCACGGTGTTCCCGCCGGGCGAAGCGCCGAAGAACATCGTGCTGGTCCACGACGTCTCGCTGTCGCTCGAGAAGGGCAAGGTACTCGGCCTGATCGGCGAGTCCGGCGCCGGCAAGTCGACCATCGGCCTGGCGTCGATGGGCTATGGCCGCGGCGGCGTGCGGATCACCGGCGGCGAAGTCATCCTCAACGGCCGCGACATCCTCAAAGGCGGCAAGGAGGGCTTTCGCAAGCTGCGCGGCCGCGAGGTCTGCTATGTCGCGCAATCGGCTGCCGCCGCCTTCAACCCGGCGCACAGGCTGATGGACCAGGTCGTCGAGGCGACGCTGCTGCATGGCACGGCGACACGGGCCGCGGCCGAAAAGCGCGCCATCGCGCTGTTCAAGAAGCTCAGCCTGCCGAACCCCGAAAGCATCGGCGAGCGCTTTCCGCACCAGGTGTCAGGCGGCCAGCTGCAGCGCGTGATGACGGCGATGGCGCTGTGCTCCGAGCCCGACCTGATCGTCTTCGACGAGCCGACCACGGCGCTCGACGTGACGACGCAGATCGACGTGCTGGCGGCGATCAAGGACGCCATCCGCGACACGCATGTCGCGGCGCTGTACATCACCCATGACCTTGCCGTCGTCGCCCAGGTCTCGGACGAGATCATGGTGCTGCGCCACGGCCGGCTGGTCGAATGGGGCGGCACCCGCCAGATCATCAAGGAGCCGCGCCAGGAATATACCAATGCGCTGGTGTCGGTGCATGAGATCGAGCACCAGGAGCAAAAGCCCGGCACGAACCCGTTCCTGTCGGTCAAGAACATCACCGCCGCCTATGGCCGCAGCCATATCAAGGTGCTGAAGAACGTCTCGGTCGACATCTATCCGGGCCAGACGCTGGCGGTGGTCGGCGAGTCCGGCTCGGGCAAGTCGACGCTGGCGCGTGCCATCACTGGCCTGTTGCCGCCCGAACAAGGCACCGTCACCTTCGACGGGCGGCCGCTCGCCAACCGGCTTGCCGACCGGCCCAAGGAGGATCTGCGCCAGTTGCAGATGATCTACCAGATGGCCGACGTGGCGATGAACCCGCGCCAGACCGTCGGCACCATCATCGGCCGGCCGCTCGAATTCTATTTTGGTCTGCGCGGCCGCGAGCGCGACAAGCGCGTCGCCGAATTGCTTGACAAGATCGAAATGGGCAAGGGCTTTGTCGACCGCTACCCGGCCGAGCTTTCCGGTGGCCAGAAGCAGCGCGTCTGCATCGCCCGTTCGCTCGCCGCCAAGCCAAAGCTGATCATCTGCGACGAGGTGACATCGGCGCTCGACCCGCTGGTCGCCAACGGCATCCTGAAGCTGCTGCTCGAGCTGCAGAAGGAAGAAAACGTCGCCTATTTGTTCATTACCCACGACCTCGCGACGGTGAAGTCGATCGCCGATTCGATCGCGGTGATGTATCGCGGCGAGGTGGTGCGCTACGGCGCCAAGAGCCAGGTGCTGGCGCCGCCGTTCGATGCCTATACCGACCTTCTCTTGTCGTCAGTCCCCGAAATGGAGATCGGCTGGCTGGAAAAGGCGATCAAGGGACGGCGCATGGCCAGCGCCGGCAACTAGACACCCGACGATCCGCCACACCCGGTACGACGACGCCAGCGCGCGCCCTTCCCTGATAGTGTCCTGAAGGTTCTGCAAAAAGTTCTGGAGAGAGAACCGCCCATGCTCTGAGGCGAGGGGCGGCCATGGCACGCTGGTGACGTTGCGATCACCGATTCCCGTGGAAGGGTAAGTGCCATGACCAATCGAGACGTTAGACTGAGCAGAGGCGAGTTGAAAGCGTTGCTGTTGTCGGATGAGGACGGCTTCCGCAGAGTTTTGCAGACTGTGGTGCAGGAGACTTTGGAAGCCGAGATGACGGAGGCGATCGGGGCCGAGAAAGGCGAGCGGACGGCGGAGCGGGTTGGTTACCGGTCCGGCTATTACGAACGCAAGCTTGTGACGCGGGTTGGCGTGCTGGAGCTTCGGGTTCCGCAAGATCGGGCCGGCCGGTTCTCGACGGAGTTGTTCGAGCGTTATCAACGCTCGGAGAAGGCACTGGTATCGGCGCTGGTCGAGATGTACGTGCAAGGCGTGTCGACCCGGAAGGTGAAGGCGATCACCGAGGAACTGTGCGGCCATTCCTTCTCGGCCTCGACGGTGAGCGAGGCGACGGCGCGGCTGGATGAGGCGCTGAAGGCGTTCTTTGAGCGGCGGCTTGCCGAACCTTACCCGTACCTCATCCTGGATGCGCGCTACGAGCGGGCGCGCGAGGCCGGCGTGATCGCCAGCCAGGCGGTCTTGGTGGCGATCGGGGTCGACTGGGAGGGCCGGCGCCAGGTGCTCGGTGTCGAGCTGGCCAACCGTGAAAGCCATTCGAGCTGGCGCGCGTTCGTGGCAGGGCTCAAGCAGCGCGGGCTCGCCGGCGTCGAGTTCGTCGTCTC